>OMTX01000134.1 GCA_900314085.1 uncultured Lachnospiraceae bacterium
CCTCGAGGAGGTCGAGGTGGTCCTCACGCTGGGAGCCGCCGATGATCTCGCCGATGCCGGGCACAAGGCAGTCAACCGCTGCGACGGTCTTCCCGTCCGGATTCAGCTTCATATAGAAAGCCTTGATCTCCTTCGGGTAATCCGTGACAAATACAGGCCGCTTGAAAATCTGCTCCGTGAGATAGCGCTCGTGCTCGGTCTGCAGGTCGACGCCCCAGGAGACCTTGTAGTCGAAGGCATCATTGTGCTTCTCCAGCTCTTTGACAGCGTCCGTATAGGTGATGCGGCCGAAGTCCGAATTAGCAACGTGGGTGAGGCGCTCGATCAGCCCCTTGTCAACGAACTGGTTGAAGAAGGCCATCTCTTCAGGCGCATTCTCAAGGACATAATTGATGATGTACTTAAGCATGTCCTCGGCGAGCTCCATGTCGTCCTCGAGGTCAGCGAAGGCGATCTCTGGCTCGATCATCCAGAACTCTGCCGCATGCCGGGCGGTATTGGAATCCTCCGCGCGGAAGGTGGGACCGAAGGTGTAGATCTTGTTGAAGGCCATGGCGAAGGTTTCGCCGTTCAGCTGGCCGGAAACGGTCAGGTTCGTGGACCGGCCGAAGAAGTCCTTGGAGTAATCGATGGCGCCGTCCTCCGTGCGGGGCGGGTTGGCAGGATCGATCGTCGTGACACGGAACATTTCGCCGGCGCCCTCTGCGTCTGAGCCCGTGATCAGCGGTGTGTGGACATAGACGAAGTCCCTCTCCTGGAAGAATTTGTGGATGGCGTAGGCAGCGAGCGACCGCACCCTAAAGACCGCCTCAAAGGTATTCGTCCGCGGCCGCAGATGGGTGATGGTCCGCAGGTACTCCATCGTGTGCCGCTTGGGCTGCAGGGGGTAGTCGGGATCCGAAGGTCCCTCCACCGTGATCTCATCTGCCTGCAGCTCGAAGGGCTGCTTGGCGTCCGGCGTCAGCGTCAGGGTGCCGCTTGCGTAGATGGCTGCGCCGACATTCAGGTGGGCTGCCTCATTGAAATTCGAAAGGGTATCGTGGTATACGACCTGAAGGGGCGAAAAAAATGTACCGTCGTTTAAAACGATGAAGCCGAAATTCTTGGAATCGCGGTTGTTCCGCACCCAGCCGGCGACGGTGATGCGCTTCCCAGCATACTCATCTGTCTTCTTGTAAAGGTCCCTGATGTCAACGCGCTCTCTCGACATATGCTGCTTCTTTCTATTTTTTCTTATGAATAATCTAAAGCCTCCACGCGGATCTTCCCGCTTGAAAGCCTGCATTAGTGTAGCGCACTAAAGTGCAAAAAACAACTCTTTAAAACTGTATTTGCTGCGCGGACACATGTGTGCCTCGCGTGTACTATCCGTCCTGCAGAGACACAGGTCAAAAATTACAGATCCTGCAGTTCCCCGTTGATGGCAGCGGTATGGACATCTTCCACGGGAATGACCAGGCAGCGGACTCCGTTGACGAAGGTCGTATCGATCTCCGCCACCTTGTCCGGGCGGATTTTCACAACGAGGTCGACGTCATTTCCGTCCGCATCCGTGATGCCGGCATCAGCGAGCTGTTCCTGCAGGTCGCGTACCTGCTTCTTCAGATTTTTCTTCTCTTCTATCGCCTCGGAATTCTTCAGAACCCTCGCATCAATGAGCTCCTTCGCCAGGGGCTTTTCGTCCTTGAAGAAGTCCTCGTACTCTGTGGCGATATCCTCCGACTTCTCCTCCGGCAGGCCGCTGTCCTTCAGGATATCCGTCAGTTCATCCTTCTTCAGGATTTTGGCGGTCTCTTCATTATTTTTCTCCGCCTCCGGCTGGGCGTCCACCGTTGTGAAGATGGATTCCTGCACGTCCGTGATGATCTCGTCCAGGCGGTCGTTTTCGCTCCCGACGTTGTTTGTAATGATATTCGAGAATGCGTTCCGCTTCTGCGTCGACGTGTACTTGCCCGGGCATTCGAGCCCGTTCTCCCAGAACTCCCGGTGGGGTTCCTTCGCATCCTTCGTGTAGACGAGGACGGAATGAAGGTCCGTCGCCCGGTCGTTGAAGGCAGGGAAGGTAAATGCGGTATCGACAGCGCCGACCACCCAGTCGCGGAGGCGGGGGCCGATGGCGTTCTCATCCTCCCGGTAGCCGAGAGCCGCCTTCGAGAGGTTGACGGGGCAGATGGCAACGACTATGTACTTGAAGACATCCGTCGATTCATCGAGGAGGAGGTTGTCGTTCGTCCGCACCGGCACATCATAGGCGTCATAGAAAACCGTGATCAGGTAATTCCCCGTATAATCATAGGTCTCGATGATGCGGTCATAGAGGGCGGAAAGCAGGGGCTCGGAGCCGTCCTTCAGCGCCGTCTCCCTGAGGGCAGTCAGAACCTTGTAGATGCCGTCGTCCTTCATCTCTGCCTCTGTCGGGAACCCGAGCGTCAGGAGATTGTTCCCGACGGTTCCGGACATGGCCTTCTTCACGATTTCGAGATACTTGAAAAACTCCTCGTCCTCAAGGGAGAGAAAGCCCTTCTGAAACGTGCAGACACGATTCTTCTCCGCATCGACGTAGCAGCCGGCCATCTGGCTGATGGTGCAGCCTTCCTTCGTGAAACGGCGTTTTAATTCATTGACTTCTTTCTTGTTCATTCTTTCTTCGTTTCCCTTCTGAATCTTTCCGTTGCCGGAATGTGCTCACGCATTCCCGCTGCCCGGCCGGTGCCCGTGGTCACCACTGCAGCGCCGCCCCGCTTCTTTCCCTTCATCTCGTACATCTTGCGGTCAGCATAGGCGTAGACGAACTCCGCCTTCTGCCCGGCGTATTCCTCATTCGTTCCCGAAAACTGCTGCGACGAGGCGATGCCGTAGGCAAAGGCGATCTTCGTCGGCAGGCCGAAGGAATAGCGAACCGTACATTCGAACAGCTTCTTGAAAGCTGCCCGCACTTCTTCCATATCCGGGTTTTCCACGATGACCATATATTCGTCCCCGCCCATGCGGAAGGGTTCCCCGACGCCGGAAAAGCCTTCCCTCAGGGAGTCGGCAAAGCGGGTGATCAGCTTGTCGCCGACAGCGTGTCCGTAGGTATCGTTCGTCTTCTTGAGACCGTTCAGGTCCATATTAATAATAAGATATTCGCTGTTTCCCGCCGAAAGCTCCCTGAAGCGCTTCTCCGAGTACGTCCGATTGTAGAGCCCCGTCACCGGCTCGCGGTAGGCCGCCTTCTCCAGGGAATCCGCCCGGGCCTGCCGCGTGACCAGCTCATACATGCTGTAGAAGAAGGACATGAAGAGAAGGACCGTGAAGATCAGGCTGCCGAAGGGGATGATGGAATTATAAAGGGCCGCCTCGTTCATCGCGATGTACTTCATCACGTTGAAGCGGACCAGGTCTCCTCCCGCGAAGAGGCACATGATGAGAATGGCAATATTCATCAGGCGCTCGGAAGACGACATCTCATTGATCGGCTTCAGGGCGGTGAAAATCATGATAATGAGGCAGGCCGCGCTTCCGATATGGAAAAAACGCAGGCAGTTGCTGATATGAAAGACTCCGGTGCTCTGCAGAATCGATGTCACCATGGCAAAGACCATGGCATAGGCAACAACGATGTCCATCGCAATCTTCTTCCACTTCTCCGCATCCTGCCGCATGAAGCGGATCAGGCAGAAGAAGGGAATTTCCGCCGTATAGAGGGAGACATATTCGAGGATTGTACTGTAGCGGAGGTTCGACGAGAAAATCTGCATGGTTTTCTCATTGCAGAGAATCCATATCCCGAGCAGGAGGACAAACATGCCGATGTAAATCAATCTTCGGTAGCGCTTCTTCCAGAAGACAACCACGAGACTGCCTCCGGCGGAAATGAAGCCCAGCAGGATCATGAAAACCGCAATGAGGAGATTGTAGAAATTTCTCCCCGCAAAGGCCGGATAGATCTCGTCCGCCCCGGCGACCTGCATGGGAGACAGAGAAGTGAAGGCATTCCTCTCTCCCGCCGTAATCGTGACGGCGAAAGGCATGCCGCCCGCATCATCGGGCAGATCCGCGAAATGGTAGCCGCTTCCGATGATTTTCCCTTCCTCGAAAAGGTCCTTTCCGTAGCTATAGCAGTTTTCCCCGCCCGCCGTCACTTCCACCGCAGAAAGGTAGGTCAGGACGCTGAGCGTCGACGGATCGGGAAGATTCTCCGGCAAGTTGCCTTCAATGACAAACTGTTCGCCCCGTTCCACCGTGTGGCCGATCACATAGGAAGACAGGCTGACATTCTCCGTCTTCTTCCCGTCATCCGTGACCGTGAAAGGACCGTCCAGGGGATCGGCCTCTGAAACGCGCTGCATATGAAGGGCGTAGATTGCCACGACAAGGATGGCCAGGCAGGCGATCAGAAAGACAGTCGAATGCAGTATGAAATTGTGCCGCTGCTTCGCCCCTTTCATGCCCTGCTCCTTCCTTTGCCGGAAGCCTTTTTCATTTCATACATCCGGCTGTCCGCCAGACGGGAAACCTCTTCCACCGTCGGTGAGTCGAATTCACGGGAATAAGCGATTCCATACGAAGCATCCACCGGAACACACGTGTCCTTTGAAGCCTCCTCAGAAAGGGACAGGGTTTTTGCCATGGCCTTGTCCACGTTTTCCACATTTTCTTCCGTCACAATGGCCAGGAATTCATCCCCGCCCATGCGGAATACCTCTCCGGTGCCGGAAAATCCCTCCTTCAGGGCACGGGCAAAGGCCTTGATCAGCTCGTCGCCGGCCTCATGTCCATGATTGTCATTTGCTTTCTTGAGCCCGTTCAGGTCGAAGTAGCAGACGGCATAGAGATCCGTCTTCTTTTCATCGATCTCATCGAATCGCCTGTTCGCCATAGACCGGTTGCTGATGCCCGTCAGGGAATCCGTATATGTCAGCTCTTCCAGCGTCTTCACCTCCTGCTCACTGACGACCCGGCGGAACAGGTTCATGAAGAAGGCGATCAGCGTCCCGCCGACGAAGATCATGACGCCGACCGGAAAATAGGTAGCCTGCAGGAAGCGGGCATTGGGAAAGCGGTGCTGCAGCTGATAGCGAATCAGTTCGGAAATTCCCGTTCCGAAAAGAATCAGGAGGCTTATCGAGAAGATTTTTTCCGGAATGGACTGCATGCGGAGAGGCTTATAGACCGTGATGACGGCTGAGACAAAAACGATGACGGCAAGCGCATGATAGATCGTAATGAAGCGCGACAAATGCGCATAGTTCGTGAGATGGAAGAACAATACCGTGGCAAGGAAAATCGCCGAAATCCTGCCGAGATTGTGGAGGTTCCGCCGTCTGTCCACAGGAAGCTCCCGCCGGACTGCCCCCATCAGGAAGAGATAGGGGAAGGGCAGGCAGTAGATCGCCAGATATTCCAGCGTGGAATTGGCGGTCAGGCTCAGGCCGAAGAGTTGGAAGACCTTGGCATAGCAGAGGGCCCAGAGGCTGATCGTCATGGAAAAAAGACCGATGGAAGTCAGTACCCGGTAGGAATCGTTCATCTCCGAAAAAGCCAGGGAAATCACCAGAAGAACCAGGCCCAGGAGGAGGGTGAACAGTCCCAGGTAGATATTCCGGATGTTTTCCGCCATGAAGTAGCTGTACATTTCCCCAACTTCCGTGACGACAACCTTGGGGAGGCTGTTGGAAGACATTCTCTCCGCGGAAATCACGACGATCTTCAGCTGCTTGCCCGCGCAGTCTACAGGTAGCTTGATGAAGCTGTAGCCGCCGCCGATATAGCGGTTCTCCTGGAAGCGCTCCAGCCCGTATGTATAGATCTTGACTCCGTCGATATAAACACGGACCTCAGCCTGCTCCGTATATAGCCGCAGGCCGGGATGCCGGGGAATGCCGTCCGGCAGCGTCCGCTTGATGATGAGTTCATCCCCCCGTTCGAAACTGTGATTCGTGCGGAAATCATTCAGGGAGACGTCGGTATAGCGCTTACCGTTATATTCCAGCGTCCAGCCGTCCGAAATGTCATAGGTCCGGATATGGGAATTCTCGACGAAGACTTTGACAAACAGGGAAAAGGCGCAGAAAGCCAGCACTGCGCCGCAGACGATCAGCCGTATGAAATTGACTATTGTCTGCTTCTTTTCCATGACTTATTTCCAGATGGTAAACAGTTCATCCGCCATCCCTGTTAATCCACGTATTTCGCTTCGAAATCTTCCTGTGTCAGGGGCTTGTCAAAGTAATAGCCCTGGATGATATTGACCTTCATGTTTTCGAGGGCAGCTTCCTGCTTCTCCGCCTCGACGCCCTCGACGACGACATCCATGTCAATCGTATCGGCCAGATCGGAAACCGTCTTCACAAAGGCATTCGAGAAGACGTCCTCCCCGACATTGTCCACGAAGGACTTGTCAATTTTGATGACATCCATGGGCATATCCCGGAGACGCGACAGGGAGGAGTATCCCGTGCCGAAGTCGTCGAGGGCCAGGCGGACGCCAAGGGCCTTGATCTGTTTTAAGACATCGATCATGGCGTCCATATCCTTGGCTGCCAGAGACTCCGTGACCTCCAGTGTCAGGTTCTCAGGCCGGATGCCGGACGTCATCATGGCGTTCCGGATCGTGGAAACGATGTCCTTCTGCAGGAGCTGCACAATGGACAGGTTCACGTGAATCTTGTATTCGGGATGGCCGAAGTCGTTCCAATACTTGCACCGGGTGCAGGCCTCAATCAGGACGTGCTCGCCAATCGGGACGATGAGCCCCAGGGATTCCGCCACGGGGATGAACTCGTTCGGATAGACGAAGCCCAGTTCCGAAGACCGCCAGCGGACGAGAGCCTCCGCCCCGCAGCACGGCCGGTCCGGCTTTGTGACGTCGATGAGGGGTTGGTAGTAGACGAGGAACTCGCTGCAGCCGCGCTCGACGGCGCTCCGCATGGCCCGCTCGATGTCAAGCCTCTTCGTCAGGCTCTGGGGCTGGGATTCAGAATAATATTCAATGATACCCTTCCCCCGTCCCTTCGCGATGCGAAGAGAAAGGTCAGCTCTCTGCAGGACAAGCTCAGACCTCGTTCCGTCCCGGGGAAATTCCACAACGCCCATGCACATCGTGCAATAGTACTCCGTGGAGGAAAGGGACCACGGCTGGCTGAAGCGCTTCTGTATGAGTTCGATGATTTTTTCGGAATAATCGTGCGCCTTGGCGGGAATGACCACAGCGAATTCGTCTCCGCCCAGGCGGTAAGCCTTTGCCCGGCTGCCGCAGATGACCTTCAGGGCTTCCGCTGCCTCCTTCAGGAGGGCATCGCCCACGTGGTGCCCCAGGCCGTCATTGATGGCCCGGAAGTCGTCGAGATCCAGATAGAGGAGGGTTCCGTTCTCCGCTGACCTCACGGCAGAACGAATCTGGTCCGTGAAGTCCAGCTCGAAGCGGAGGCGGTTGGCAAGGCCGGTCAGGAAGTCCGTATTTGCCTGCTCTTCCACCGTCTTCTGGTAGTTCTTCAGGTCCGTGATGTCGCTGAATGTGGCCATGGAAACTTCCCGACCGTCCACCCAGCGGATGGAGGCAAAGGAAATCGTATAGAAACGGGAAGAATTCTCCGCATAGTATTCCGGTATGTCTCCGCTTCCGTCCCGGCGTTCCGCCAGCATCTCTTCAACGGCTGTCCTGTCCGCAAGGTCGGAAAACATATGCTGGAAGCGGCTGTTTGAGTAGAGGAAAGTATGGGAAGCCGTATCGTAGACGGAAATGCCGGAGCCGGCATTCTCCAGAATGGCATCGAGGGCTGCATAGGAGGAAGCCAGGGAATTTTTCGTCACCCGCTTCACGAGAACCGTGGACACTACCCTGCGCACGTCATCGCAGAAGCGGATTTCTTCCACTCCCCAGTGGCGCTCGCTCCCTGAAACCGTGAAGCCCAGATACATTCCGACAGAGCCGTTGATGGAAAGCGGGAGAAAGATTCCGGCATTCATATGGCAGGCGGAAAAGAAGTCGCGGAAGGCCTTCGGCATGACAGAGTCCGAAGAAACCGTGTAGGGACGCTCCGTCAGGAAAGGAAGTGTGCTGACGTCAACAGACTGAAAGTCCCGGATCAGGGGTGAAGCCCCCTGGTCATGCCATTCGGAAATCATGTCCACAGACATACGGTCCGGGGAAAGCCGGAGAAGAAAGGCATTTGATACGGCAAGGAAAGAGCCGGCCGTCTCCAGGATGTCATCTGCCACCTTGACGAAGTCTCCTTCCGCTTCCAAAAGCTTCAGGATTTCCGTCATCGTTTCATTCCGGCGCAGCTCGTCCTCCAGGCGGCCGCCCGTAGCTTCCGTCTCTCTGAGGCGGGTTGAAAGCGTATCATTCTCACTGTCCTGCTTCAGATAGAGGCGGAAGAAGTCCCGGAGGAGCAGCAGCGTGGACTCGAAGGAAGCCGTATCCGTCTGCCTCAGACAGGCGGGAACAGTATCCACTTCCGTGAGTTCATCGGAAAGAATCCCGGCCATGGCAAACACAATGAGGATTCGCCCGTCCGCTCCCTTCAGCGCCAGCCCGGTCAGCCGGACATAGGGCTGGTTTGTCTCCTCCTCTATGCAGTCTTCCACTCCCCCGTCTGAAAACGATGCCGTGAGCAGGCGAAAGGTTTCGTCCGGAATAAGCCCCTTCAGGACAGCCTCTTCATCGGATGTCCCGGAAAAAGGCGTAAGCGGCCGGCCGGATGTGTCAAAGCCCCTCAGATATATGTGGTTTGCCTGTGAAAATGTCTGCAGCAGGGAGGAGAGTTCCCCGTCCCCGCCGAACAGTCTGCTGTCTGCCATATCAAAAATAATCTTTCCGGAATTTGCCGGTACGCTGCACAGGTAGCATGATAAAGTGCAGAATACGCTTCCCTATAATATACTAAATTAGCGCCGAAAATGCACCCTATTGGCAAAATTTTCCTACGGTCGGTCATGCCGTGAAATCGTTCCCATTAATTTGCACAAAATCCCCTTTTGATTTTTGTTCGTTTTGTGGGAATGCTCCATTGTTGAAAAATGCAGGCGGGAGTATATTATAGGTGCATTAAGAAATACATCCCCCCTAACAGTATTTCTTAACGTTTTCCCCTTTATATTTTTATAACCCCCCTTTTAAAAAGACCATTCCTCCCCGGGATGGTTCTTTTTATGCTATAATGCACTTCGTTGAGACTGTTTTTTTCCGCTTTTTCCTTGGGGGAGCGCCCATGAAGCAGCTTTCATTTTCCATTCCGAACGAACACGCCTTTGAAAACGCCATCGACAAGGTCATCCGCTGCCCAGAATACGCCGGTGCATCGGATGTCCTCGCCCTGGCTGTCCTCGGGCGGCAGGAGCCGGCCTTTGCCGAACGCCTGATTGAGATATACAAAAAGCGCGGAATCAAAGGCTCCCTCTGCGGCTATACAGCGGCAAACGCCCTCGAATACGGCATCTGCACGAGCGGCGGCTCAAATATTTCTTTTCTGATCTTCGACAGCGGACATGCAGATGTGAAAGCCTATGAAACCGCAGGGGACGGAGAAGCCGCTGCCGGAAAGGATACGAATGCCCGTCTCAAGGCAGGGCAGGACGTCCGCGCCCTGCATATCGTTCCCGACATCATGCATCTTACCAGGCTTGATGACTTTCTGAAGGAAATCCACGTTCCCATGAATTTTCCCGTCGTCGGCGCATCCGCAGGCGGCAGCTGGGGACTCGACGGCTTCGCCCCCATGTTCGTCTTCACGGACCACGTCTTCGAAAAAGGCATTCTGACCATTCTCTATTCCGGCGAAGACCTCTCTGCCAAAGCCCATGCCCTGACCAGCTGGGTTCCGGTCGGCCGCATGCATACGTTTACGAAGCTCATCTCTCCGACCGTCGTCGCGGAAATCGACGGCCTGCCGGCCACCTATATCTACAAAAAATACTTCAACGTCGAGCCCAACGAGGCTTTCTACGACAATACCCTTGGTTTTCCCATCTATATCCGCCGCAACGGGGAAGACATCCCCCGTTCCGTCCAGACCATGGACGAGGACAAAAATCTCGTCTTTGCCTCCGACATCAAAGACGGGGAAAATTTCTACTTTTCTTTTGGCAATATCTCCCGCATGCTGCAGGATTCCTCTGCCTATGCAGACGAGCTCGCCCCCTTCAGCCCTCAGGCTACCCTGCTCATGATCTGCGACTACCGCTTTTCCTATATGGGCGTGGACGAGCAGAAGGAAGTCGACTACTTCAGCAAGGTTTCTCCCGGACTTTCAGGAGGCGGCGCTTTCGGAGAATTCTTCAACTTCAATGGCCGTATCGAAAACCTGAACTGCTCCCATATCGTCCTCTCCCTGCGGGAAGGGGCTGCAGAGGCTCCTGCAGAAGCAAAGAAGCAGGAAGATGAAGGAAGCGGAACCATAGAGCCCATCCCCCTCGTTGACCGCCTCTACTCTTTCCTGTCCGAGACATCGAATGAGTATGCCTCTCTCCGGTCCAAGGAACGCGAGCGGAACCTCCGAAACGCCATGGAGGTGGAGCGGGCTTCAAATGAGGCGAAATCCCAGTTTCTGATGAATGTCTCCCACGAGATCCGTACCCCCATCAACGCCATCCTGGGCATGGACGAAATGATCCTGCGCGAGTCCGGGGACGAAAAAATCCTCGACTATGCCGAGGACATCAAGGCGGCCGGTGGCGGCCTTCTATCCCTTGTAAACGACATCCTGGACTTTTCAAAGATTCAGTCGGGCAAGCTGAAGATCATCCCCGTTGAATATTCATTATCCTCGCTGATGAACGACCTCATGAACATGATCACGCCTGCCGCCGAAAAGAAAGGCCTGAAGGTCTCCGCCGAATACGACACGAATACCCCCGACCGCCTCTACGGCGATGTCGTCCGCATCAAGCAGATTCTCGTGAACATCCTGAACAACGCCGTGAAGTTCACGGAAAAGGGATCCATCAAGTTCACGGTTGCCTTTGCGAAGACGAAGCGGGACGAGATCAATATCGAGTTCCACGTCATCGACACCGGCCGCGGCATCAAAGAAGAGGATATGGAAAAGGTCTTCACTCCCTTCGAACGCGCCGACGAGAAGCAGATCCGGAATATCGAAGGCACCGGCCTCGGCATGTCCATTTCCACGGAACTCCTCCGGCTCATGGGCTCGGAACTCAAGGTAAACAGCGAATACGGAAAAGGATCGGACTTCCACTTCACCATCCGCCAGAAGGTCTTTTCCTTCGAGCCCATCGGCGACTACTTCAAGAAAGCCCAGGAAGCCGCCTTCACGGAGCACGCCCGCCGCGAGACCTTCCATGCGCCGGATGCAAAAATTCTCGTCGTCGACGACACGGAAATGAATCTGACCGTTGTGAAGAACCTTCTCAAGCGGACGCAGATTCAGATTGAAACCGCAGACTCCGGGCCGGCAGCCATCGACCTCGCCGGAAAGAGCCGCTATGATATTATTTTCATGGATCACCGCATGCCGAATATGGACGGAATCGAAGCCATGCAGCACATCCGCGAGCTCCCTGCCGGCAGCCCGAACGAAAACACCCCGATCATCGCCCTGACGGCCTCCGCCATTGCCGGCAGCCGCGAGAACTTCCTCGGCCTCGGCTTCAATTCCTACATTCCGAAGCCCATCGATCCGGAAGTCCTCGAAAAGACCATTCGGGAATTTCTGCCGGAAGACAAGGTGGTTACGAGCTTCGAAGACGAAACGGAAGAAGCCGTCGAAAAGAACGGCAACCTGTCCGATTTCCTGAAGGGGCTGATTTCGGACTCTTCCATCGACATCACTGCCGGCATCGCCTCCTGCGGCGGCACGGACACCTACGAAAAGGTCCTGACCGAATTCGTGAAGAATGCCGCCTCGAACCAGAAGCTGATCAAAAAAGACGTGAAAGAAGAGGATTACAAGGACTATACCATCCGCGTCCACGCCCTGAAGTCCTCCGCCCGCCTGGCCGGGGCAAACGACCTCTCCCGCCATGCCGCTTACCTCGAGCAGTGCGGCGATGCCCTGCGGACAGAGGAAATCCTGAAGAAAACACCGGGACTCATCAAAGAATACAAAAAGGTCGTTGCCGCCATTACCGCTGCAATGCCGAAGGAAGACGACTCGGACAAGGAAGAGCTTTCAGATGCCATGCTGAAGGAGGCCTTCCAGGCCATTTATGAATCCGTCAGCGCCTTTGACTTCGACAGCGCGGACAATGTCATGCACGAGCTGAAGAATTACCGGATTCCTGCGGAAGAAAAGGACCTTTACGAAAAGGTCGACACCCTCCTTACCCAGGTAGACCACGACGGGCTTGTGGAGCTTCTGGGAAAGATGTTCGGTTAAAGAGACAGCAGACCGGGCTTCCGGCGGAAACATGCCTATTTAAGGCAAAGCTGCTGCTTTATATTAGTCATAAAAATACGAAAAAGGTGGTCATCCGATGGACGACAGCAAGGTTGTATTGATCAGCAAGGGCTCTATGTTCCTCGTAAACAATGTCCGCGACAAGCTGGCGGAGAACGGTTATGAGGTCATTGACGCCGCTCCTGAAGTGGAGGAGCTTTCCGACCTCCGGCACGAGGCAAACAATTTCATCCTCTATCTGGGCGACTACCTCGAGGAGTGCAAAAACGCCATCATCTATCTCAAGGACTCCATTATTGAGGACGAGAAAAACCTCTACCTCATCGGCTCCCCCGATGAGATCCAGCAGTTCTACAAGTACGCCCCCAAATCCTGCGTCCGCAAGGCCATGGTGCGGCCTCTGAACGTCAAAGACCTGATTGAGGTCATGGAGGACGACAGCCAGGAAGCCGACCGCAAGAAATCCATCCTCGTCATAGACGACGACTCCACCTACCTCCGCAGCATCCACGACTGGCTTTCAGGCAAGTATCAGGTCGTCATGGTAAATTCCGGAATGAACGCCCTGACCTATCTCGCCTCCCACCAGCCGGACCTGATCCTGCTTGATTACTCCATGCCCATCGCTGACGGCCCCATGGTCATGGAAATGATCCAGTCCGACGTCAACCTTTCGAAGATCCCGATCATCTTCCTGACAGGAAAGTCCGACCGCGAATCCGTTGCAAAAGTCCTGGAGCTCCGCCCCGCCGGCTACCTGCTGAAATCCTTAAACCCCTACCAGCTCGTCAAATCCGTCGACCACTTCTTCGAGAAGAAAAAGCTGGAGCAGGTGTGAACGGCGCCGCGCAGCAAACCGCCTCTCATGTCACACGGGCGCGGTAGAAACGGATGCTCCGCGCAGCAACGCCAAATATTTCCAAAACAAAGAGCCCCGGATGCTTTCGCATCCGGGGCTCTGCTTCGTAGCGAAGGGGAGACTCGAACTCTCGACACCGCGGGTATGAACCGCGTGCTCTAGCCAGCTGAGCTACTTCGCCGCAACGCAGATAAATATACCAAAATATTTATCTGCCGTCAACAACTTTTTACAAAACCCGTATTTCCTGAAAACCGGACTTCCACCCCATCCTCACGGCAAAGGGGAAGAATTATCTTTTCTGTACCGTGGCGATATCAATCGGCGTAATCGATGCCGGGTTTGACTCCAAGCTCATCGCCAGGGCGTTTGCGGTATCCATTGCCGTGATGCAGTAGACTCCGGTCTCGATGGCATTCCGCCGGATCAGGAAACCGTCACGGCTCTTGTCCCCGTGACCCTGGGTAGGGGTGTCGATGACGAGGTCGATTTTGTGGCCGAGAATCAGGTCCATGACATTCGGAGACTCCTGGGAGATCTTGTTCACCCAGAGGGCATCGACGCCGTGCTGCTGCAGGTATTTCGCCGTTGACCGCGTCGCATAGATCTTGTAGCCGAGGAAGGCAAAACGCTTGGCCACGTCGACCGCCTCCGGCTTGTCCTTGTCGTTTACCGTGATGATCATCTGCTTGTACTTCGGGAGTGTCACACCGGCGCCGAGAAAGGCCTTGTAGAGAGCCTCGTTGAAGGTAGGCGCTATTCCTAAGCACTCTCCTGTCGACTTCATCTCAGGTCCCAGGGAAATCTCTGCTCCCCGCAGTTTCTCAAAGGAGAAGACGGGCATCTTGATGGCGAAGTAGTCCGCCTCCGGCTGCAAGCCCGGCGTATAACCCAGCTCCTTCAGGGAGTGGCCCAGGATGACCTTTGTCGCGATGTCGACAATGGGAATACCGGTAACCTTGCTGATATAGGGCACGGTTCGGGAAGACCGGGGATTTACCTCGATGACGTAGACCTCTCCGCCCATGTCGATGAACTGGATATTGATGAGGCCTTTGACATGCAGGGCCCGGGCCAGTTTCTCCGTATAGTCGACGATCTTCGCCTTGACTTCGTCCGAAATCGTCGGAGCCGGGTAGACCGAAATCGAATCGCCGGAGTGGATACCCGTCCGCTCGATGTGCTCCATGATTCCGGGAATGACGATGTCGGTGCCGTCGCAGACCGCGTCGACCTCGACCTCCTTGCCCTGCAGGTACTTGTCGACCAGAATCGGGTGGTCCTGGGTATATCTGTTGATAATTCCCATGAACTGCTCAATTTCCTCGTCGTTGAAGGCAATCTGCATGCCCTGGCCTCCGAGGACGTAGGAAGGCCGCACGAGAACGGGATAGCCCAGGCGGTTCGCCACTTCCTTGGCCTCCTCTGCGGTGAAGACGGTTCCGCCGGCTGCACGGGGAATGCCGGTCTGCTGGAGAATCTCGTCGAAGAGCTCTCGGTCCTCCGCCGCATCGACGTCCTTGGCGTCGGTGCCCAGGATGGGAACCCCCATGCGCATGAGGTCGGCTGTCAGCTTGATGGCCGTCTGGCCGCCGAACTGAACGACCGCCCCGTCGGGCTTTTCGACTTTGACGATATTTTCCACGTCTTCGGGCGTCAGGGGCTCGAAGTAGAGCTTGTCTGCAATGTCGAAGTCCGTGGAAACCGTCTCGGGGTTGTTGTTGATGATGACGGTCTCCCAGCCCTCCTTGGCAAAAGCCCAGGTGGCGTGCACGGAGCAGAAATCGAACTCGATGCCCTGGCCGATGCGGATGGGGCCGGAGCCCAATACCAGAACCTTCTTTCTGCCGTCAGAAGTGCCGTCCGCTTCGTCCTCCGCCCCGTCGAATACAGAATAATAATAAGGGGTTTCCGCCTTGAACTCTGCCGCGCAGGTATCGACCATCTTGAATTTGGCGACGATGTCGTTTGCGTAGCGGAGAGACTTGATCTCTTCTTCGGATTTTCCGGTGAGGGACGCAATGACCTTGTCCGGAAATTCCAGGCGTTTCGCCTCGCGGAGAAGGGCCGGCGTCAGCTCTTCCGCCTTCAGCTTCTGCTCCATCTCCACAAGGATGGCAATCTTGTCGATGAACCAGACGTCGATCTCGGTAATCTCATGCATCTCTTCTTCGGAGAAACCGCGGCGGATGCCCTCCGCAATGCGGTAGATCCGCATATCGTCGACTGTGGAAAGCTCTTTCCGAAGGTCGTCGTCAGAGAGCTTCGTAAAATCATAGGATCCCAGCCAGTCGACGTGCTGCTCTAAGGACCGCATGGCCTTCATGAGCGCCCCTTCGAAGCAGTCGCAGATGGACATGACTTCGCCTGTCGCCTTCATCTGGGTGGTCAGCGTCCGCTTGGCCGTCAGGAACTTGTCGAAGGGCAGACGGGGAATCTTCACGACGCAGTAGTCGAGCATGGGCTCAAAGGAAGCGTAGGTCTTCTTCGTAATCGCGTTTTTGATCTCATCGAGATGGTAGCCGAGGGCAATCTTTGCCGCGACCTTCGCAATCGGGTAGCCGGTAGCTTTCGATGCCAGGGCAGACGAGCGCGAAACGCGGGGATTGACCTCGATGACGCAGTATTCAAAGGAATCAGGCTTCAGGGCGAACTGGACGTTGCAGCCGCCGGTGATTTTCAGCTCATTGATAATATTTAAGGACGCCGACCGCAGCATCTGGTATTCCTTGTCGCCGAGGGTCTGGGAAGGAGCGACAACAATGGAATCCCCGGTGTGGACGCCGACGGGGTCGATATTTTCCATATTGCAGACAGTGATGCAGTTGCCTGCCGCATCCCGGATGACCTCGTACTCGATTTCCTTCCAGCCGGCAATACAGCGCTCTACAAGAACCTCGTGCACGCGGGACAGGCGGAGGCCGTTTTCGAGAATTTCCCGGAGCTCGTCTTCATTGTGGGCAATGCCGCCGCCGGAGCCGCCCAGAGTGTATGCGGGACGAAGAACGACAGGGTAGCCGATCTTGTTCGTAAAGCGCACGCCCGCTTCGACGTCGTGAACGACCTCTGAAGGCGCAACAGGCTCGCCGATCTTTTCCATCGTGTCCTTGAAGGCCTGCCGGTCCTCCGCCTTTTTGATGGTCTCCGGTGTCGTTCCGATGAGGCGGACACCGGCCTTCTCAAGGAAGCCTGACTCTGCCAGCTCCATGCCGAGATTGAGACCGGCCTGGCCGCCGAGAGTCGCCAGAACCCCGTCCGGCTTCTCCTTCAGAATAATTTTTTCAAGAACACTCGCTGTCAGTGGCTCGATATAGACCTCGTCCGCGATGTCCTTGTCCGTCATAATGGTCGCCGGGTTCGAGTTCACGAGGCAGACCTCGACGCCCTCTTCCTTCAGAGACCGGCAGGCCTGGGTTCCTGCATAGTCGAACTCGGCCGCCTGGCCGATGACGATGGGACCGGAACCGATCATCAAAACTTTTTTGATGCTGCTATCCTTGGGCATTATTTTCTCCCGTCAAACTGTAAAGTCAGTGTTTCATCATATCTCTGCGCACTGCAGAAAATTCCCTTCAGAAAAAAGCGCCGGGCGCTCTGCTTTGATCATGCATTCATCATACCGATGAAGCGGTCGAACAGATAGCCGGAATCCAGCGGGCCCGGGCAGGCCTCGGGATGGAACTGGACCGTAAAGATATTCTTGCCTACGTAATCGAGGCCCTCGTTCGTGCCGTCGTTGACATTCTGAAAAGCCGGAACCGCAACAGCCGGATCCAGGGAATCCGTATCGACGACGTAGCCGTGGTTCTGGGACGTGATGTAGACGCGGCCGTCAGAGAGGTCCTTCACGGGATGGTTGCCGCCCCGATGGCCGTACTTAAGCTTGTGGGTATCGGCGCCTGTCGCCAGGGCCATGAGCTGGTGCCCCAGGCAGATGGCAAAGATCGGCACATCCGAATCATAGAGCTTTTTGATTTCGGCAATGATGTCCGTGCAGACTTTAGGATCGCCGGGTCCGTTCGTCAGCATGATGCCGTCGGGATGACCTGCCAAAATTTCTTCCGCCGACGTATGGGCAGGGTAGATGGTGACCTCACAGCCCCGCTCATTTAGGTTCTGCGGGATGTGGGCCTTTGCGCCAAGATCAAGAAGGGCTACCTTTTTCCCGTTTCCGTGTAGAACTTTTCTTTCCGTACAGGTGACCTTTGACACAACGTCCCCGCACTCGTATGCCTTGATATCAGCCATGACAGAGGATGGATCAGCAGCAATCGCAGGATCCGTCGTAATCATTCCGTTCATGGTGCCCTTGTCACGGAGCTTCTTCGTCAGCGTCCGCGTATCAATGCCTGCAATTCCCGGGATGTCCTGCTCCTTCAGGAAGTCCTGAATGGTACCGGTGCAGCGGAAATTCGATGGCTTGCGCGAAAGCTCGTGAACGATATAGCCGCCAACCCACGACTGCTTTGACTCCATATCCGGTGTGATTCCGTAATTCCCGATCAGAGGGTAGGTCATCGTGACCGCCTGCCCTGCGTATGAGGGATCCGTCAGAACCTCGAGGTAGCCGGTCATGGACGTATTGAAGACGACCTCGCTGATAGAGGTCCGCGCCGAGCCGATGCTCTCGCCGGTGATGACCGTCCCGTCCTCTAAGATGAGAAATGCCTGCATGATAAAGTTTTTCCTTTCAACTGCCGTGCCCCGCGAAATCACTCTGCGGAAGCCCCTGTCCGATGATAGGTTTCTGTTCAACCAAAAGCCCGTCACAGAGGGCGGGCTTTGCATTATTCATGAATAATATATCACTTGAAGTACTCGACTCCGGATTCAAAGAGGTGCATGTCCTGGTCGCCGACAATATTCGTCGCCACCCGGTCGCCGATTCGCTCGGCATGGCACATCTTGCCGAAGATGCGGCCGTCAGGAGACGTAATGCCTTCTATTGCGGCGTAGGACCCGTTGACATTCCACTCCTCGTCCATCGTGACGTTTCCGTCGCAATCTGCGTAGCGGGTCGCAATCTGGCCGTTTGCTTCCAGTTTTTTGATCCACTCGGGTGTCGCCGCAAAGCGCCCCTCTCCATGGGAGGCCGGAATCACATAGGTCTTTCCGACCTCTGCCTTCAGGAGCCAGGGGGATTTGTTCGAAACGACCTTTGTATAGACCATATGGCTGATGTGCCGGCCAAGAGTATTGTAGGTCAGCGTCGGCGAATCCGGCTGCTGGGTGCCGATTTCCCCGTAGGGAACGAGGCCGAGCTTGATCAGGGCCTGAAAGCCGTTGCAGATGCCAAGAACGAGGCCGTCCCGCTCATTCACAAGCTTCATGACGGCTTCCTTCATCTTTTCATTCCGGAAGGCGTTCGCATAGAATTTCGCGGATCCCTCCGGCTCGTCGCCTGCGGAAAAGCCGCCGGGGAACATGATCATCTGACAGTCATCTATGGCACGGGCATATTCTTCCACGGATTCCGTGATATCGGACGCCGTCAGGTTCCGGAAGACCTTGACTACGGGCTCTGCACCGGCCTTCTCGAAAGCCCGGGCACTGTCGTACTCGCAGTTCGTTCCGGGGAAGACAGGGATGAAGACTTTCGGACGGGCATTCTTCTCGTTTGCCACCAGGATATTTTTGTTTTCGTAGAGCGGTACCTCTACCGGAGTCTTGTCATCAGAAGTCCTCGTGTGGAAGACGTCCTCGAGAGGCGCTTTCCAGGCGGCAATGGCCTCCTCAACCGGCACCTGTGTCTCCCCGTAGGTGAACATGCCGTCATCCGTGACTTCACCGATATCGCGGACGAAGTCGGAAAGCTGGCAGTCACGGGCCGCATTCATGACAACAGGCAGATCCTCCGGTGCCACCTCGCAGACGAAGGAACCGGGCTGGGGAGCAAACATATGCTGGGCAGAAAAATCTGTCGTGATCTTCGCCCCGAAGTGATTGCCGAAAGCCATGAGAGCAACGGATTTGGCCAGGCCGTATATATCCTGGACGTAAGCCGCTTTAACAGCCTTCTTCAGAATCAGCTCATAGACCATATTGTAGAGCTTCATGACCATGTCGTATTCGGGCAGGTCGTAGGAGTCGCGCGCAATACGGAAGCGGAGGATGTGGTCTCCAGCCGCCTTGAACTCCGGCGAAATGATCTCTGTATCCTCTGCCGTATCGACAGCGAAGGAAACGAGTGTCGGCGGTACATCGAGCTCATTGAAGGAGCCGGATGAGGAATCTTTGCCACCGATAGAAGGAAGGCCGTAGCGAACCTGGGCCTCATAAGCGCCAAGCAATGCGGAAATCGGAGCAGACCACTTCTTCGGATGAGCCGCATCCATCTTTCCGAAATACTCCTGGAACGTGAAGCGGATCTTCTCCGGATTGCCGCCGGCCGCTACAATCTTTGCCATGGAAGTCGTCACGGCAAAGACTGCGCCATGGTAAGGCGATGCGCTCGAGAGATAGGGATCAAAGCCATACGCCATCAGGGAGGCCGCATGCGTCGTTCCGTTCTGAACAGGGATCTTCGCAGCCATGGCCTGGGTTTCCGTCAGCTGATATTTCCCGCCGTAGGGCATCAGGATCGAGCCGGCTCCGATGGAGGAATCAAACATCTCCACAAGCCCCTTCTGGCTGCCGGAATTGAGGTCAGAAAGTGTATCGAGAAGGGCAGCCCGCCAGTCGCTGCGGTTCAGATCCTCCTGTACTTTCGGAAGCGCCGCATGATCGAAGAAATGCCCGTCATCCGTCGGCGCTGTCGAAACGACGGCTTCCGTCTCAAGATGCGCCCCGTTCGTATTCATGAAGGCCCGGGAAAGATTGACGACGTCCTTGCCCCGCCACTTGAGGACCAGCCGCGGTTCTTCCGTGACGACAGCCACGTCCGTCGCTTCGAGGTTTTCCTCCGCCGCGTATTTCATGAAGAGTTCTTCGTCTTCAGGCGCGACAACAACCGCCATCCGCTCCTGGGATTCGGAGATGGCAAGCTCTGTCCCGTCAAGCCCGGCGTACTTCTTCGGCACCTTGTCCAGGTCGACAGTGAGGCCATCTGCCAGCTCGCCGATGGCTACAGATACGCCGCCCGCGCCGAAGTCATTGCATTTCTTGATGATACGGGAAACCTCTTCCCTGCGGAAGAGACGCTGCAGCTTCCGTTCTGTGGGCGCATTGCCCTTCTGAACCTCTGCCCCGCACTCCGCCGTGGACTCGGTATTGTGCGCCTTGGAGGAGCCGGTCGCTCCGCCGATGCCGTCACGGCCTGTCCTGCCGCCGAGGAGGATGATGCGGTCTCCGGGATCCGATGTCAGCCTCTGTACTGCGCGGCGCGGCGCTGCCCCGAGAACGGCTCCGATTTCCATCCGCTTCGCGACATAGTTCGGATGGTAGAGTTCCTTGACATAACCGGTGGCCAGACCGATCTGGTTTCCGTAGGAAGAATAGCCGTGGGCCGCTTCCCGGCAGAGCTTCTTCTGGGGGAGCTTGCCTTCCATGGTCTCGGAATTGGGAACCGTGGGATCAGCGGCGCCGGTCACCCGCATGGCCTGATAGACATATGTCCGGCCGGACAGGGGATCCCGGATGGCGCCGCCCAGGCAGGTGGCAGCCCCGCCGAAGGGCTCGATTTCCGTCGGATGGTTGTGGGTTTCATTTTTGAAATTCAGGAGCCACTCCTCTTCCACCCCGTCGACTTCAACAGGGATGACGATGGAGCAGGCGTTGATTTCATCAGACTCCTCCTGATCGGCAAGCTTTCCCTCTGCCTTCAGCTGCTTTGCCGCGAGGAGGGCAATGTCCATCAGGCAGACATATTTGTCGTTCCGGTCCTTGTAGAGAACCTTGAAATTGTCCTTGTAGGTATTGAAGGAATCTTCGATCGGCTTCCTGTAGAGGCCGTCCTCGAAAGTAATGTGCTTGAGTTCGGTCAGGAATGTCGTGTGCCGGCAGTGGTCGGACCAGTAGGTATCGAGAACGCGGATCTCCGTGACGGTGGGATCCCTGTGCTCGTCGTTTTTGAAATAATCGCGGATGAAAAGGAAATCCTCGAAGGTCATGGCCAACGACAGGGAGTCATACAAGGTCTTCAGATCTTCGTCGGATTCGGAAATGAAATTTTCAAATGTTTTGACGTCGGCAGGCTCGGCGTAGTTCTCCGCCAGGCTCTCCGGCTTTTCTTCGGAAGTCTCCCGGGAGTCTACCGGGTTGATGCAGTGGGCCTTGATGGCGGCAAATTCGTCGTCAGAAATATTTCCTTCGATGACATAGGTCGTCGCCGTGCGGATGACCGGTTCTTCGTCTTCCTTCAGGAGCTTCACACACTGGACAGCGGAATCTGCCCGCTGGTCGAACTGGCCGGGCAGGTATTCCACGGAAAAGACACGGCCGGTGGGTTCAAATGTCTCCTCAAAGACATCATCGACAGGCGGCTCGGAAAAGACAGTCTTCACAGCCTGCTCAAATACCTCATCCGAGATATTTTCCACGTCGTAGCGGATCAGCATGCGGACATCCGTCACGCCGCCGATTCCCAGATAGTGGCGGATCTCATGACGGAGCTGTCTGGCCGGAACGGCAAACTGCTTCTTCTTTTCTGCATAGACACGTCTGACTTTTCCCATTTTTTCTGGTCTCCTGTCCCCTGCGATTAGCATATGTAACTATATGGAATTGTAGCTTCCGGCAGCAGAATGTCAGCCGGAATTATCTGCGGGCATCATTTGCTTCCTACCCGGAAAAGATCCGGAACCGGGAATCCAAAAGGGTTCTTCTAATCAAACCCCGCAGTTCGCACAACAGTATGATTACAGCGCCAAAAGTCATCACCCAAGGCAAATTTATTTGCCGATGGGTGAATGACTTAATGGCGCGCCCCTCAGCGACCGCGAAGTGGAACGCAGTGCCACGAGAGCGGGAGCTGAGGGAGC
>OMTX01000141.1 GCA_900314085.1 uncultured Lachnospiraceae bacterium
CTTCAAAAATCCAACCCCAACTTTCTAAAATGTCCTTGACAAGGGGTACGGTTTAGGTTGATTTCTGCCCGACTCGCTACCGCAAAGGAAAAGAGGTTGTATTATGATCAGGACATACGTGAGTGATGGACAAGGTCCGACTCAGGCTCAGCTTGATGAAGTAAAAAATGCTGAGAAGTACCCGGTTGTTCCGGATGAGGACTGCCCGGAACTGTCTTCGGCCATGGAGAAGGCATTTCGCAGTGCTGTCGTTCAGAGAAACCGAAAGAACAATAGGAAAAATGCGTAAGGATTATCCATGAATCTTTCTGAAGAAGCAAAAAAAAGATTTGCAGAGTGGAAGGCAAAACTGCCTGCGGATAGTGCCCTTGGCAGAGAACTTGCCGCTATGGCGTCTGATGAAGAACTGCTCACCGAGCGCTTCGGGGCGGAGCTCTCCTTCGGGACGGCGGGGCTTCGCGGCAAGCTCGGCCCCGGCACGAATGCCATGAACCTTGTGACCGTGCGCCGGGCGACGGAGGGACTGTCGCGCTATATAGAGAAGTACTTTGCCGATATTTCTGTGAAGAACGAAGCTGCAGGTAATAGTGGGAAAGCAGACGATTCGCTTCCTGAGAAGGCTGTCGTTATCGCCTTCGATCCCCGCCATATGAGCCGGGAGTTTGCAGAGCTGGCGGCGGCCATCTTTGCAAGCCACGGCATCCGTGTCTACACCTTCGACGGCATCCGGCCGACGCCGGAGCTCGCGTATCTCATCCGGGCAAAGCATACGGTCTCCGGGCTCAACCTCACGGCCTCCCACAACCCCAGGGACTACAACGGTTACAAGGTCTACTGGGCGGACGGCTGCCAGATCAGCGGTGAAGTGTCGAAGGGGATTGCCGCGGAAATTGATGCCCTTCCCTATTTTCCGGAAGAAGCAGCGCCCTCTTTTGAAGAGGCACAGAAGTCCGGCCTCATTACCATGTGCGGCGAGGTCGAAGACCGAGCCTATCTTGACACGATTGAGGCGCTTGCTGTTCACACGAATGCAGCGGATCTCGACCTTTCCATTCCCGTTGTCTACACGCCCCTGAACGGGGCCGGTTCCACCCCCTTCATGAGAGTAATGAAGGACCGTGGCTTTACGAACGTCCATATTGTGGAAGCCCAGCGGGATCCGGATCCGGACTTCACGACCGTCGGCTATCCGAATCCCGAGGATCCGAAGGCATTTGCACTGGCAGAGAAACTCGGACTTGAAGTCAATGCGGAGGTTCTTCTGGCAACAGATCCGGATTCTGACCGCTTCGCAATTGAGATTCGGAACCATACGGCAGATGGAAATACACGCAACGCGGGCAGCAACGACAGCGCACGCAATGCGGACAGAAATAACGTGGCACGCAACGCGTGCACGACGCGAAAAGCGAAAGCAAAGGGCGGAGCCGCCGAAGGCGCTGCGACGCCCGCACCTGCCTACATTCCCCTGAACGGGAACCAGACCGGCTACCTGCTCCTGTCCTACATTCTCGAGGGAAAGAAGGAGACGGGGACCATGCCGGCAGGTGCGGCTGCCGTCCGCTCCATCGTGACGTCTCCCCTGGGCGACCGCATTGCTGCTGCAAACGGCGTGGCCATGTTCGAGGCCCTGACCGGCTTCAAGAATATCTGCGGAACGATTCCTACGATGGAGGCGAACGGTCTATCCTATGTCTTCGGCTGGGAAGAATCCGTCGGCTATGCTTCCTGCCCGGCCATCCGCGATAAGGACGGAATTTCCGCGGGGATGCTCGTGGCCGAGGCGGCTGCCTATTACCGTGCGCAGGGGAAAACCCTCTCCGAGGCCCTCGGCGATATCTATGCAAAGTACGGATTTTTCGCAGAGGACGAGCCATTTATTATTCATGAAGGACTTTCCGGAAAGGCCCTGATCGAGGAGCAGATGGCGGACCTGCGCGAGCACTCTTTCACGACAGTTGCCGGGCAGGAAGTGAGGGAGGTCATTGACTTCTCAGGTGGATATACGCAGCGCGTACTAGCGCCTGCAAACGATTTGAAAGCGGAAACGGGAAGCGAATCGGAGCAGAAACAGGGCGGCGCTTTCGCCGACATGACAGAGAAAACAGGTGCATCTGCGTGCATTGTCGAAAATCGCATCCCCGCGTCCAACGTCCTGAAGTACGTTCTTTCGGACGGCACCGTATTCTTCGTTCGCCCGTCAGGTACGGAGCCGAAGATCAAGTTCTACTTCTATTCCGAGGGGGCGAGCCTCGCTGACGCCAAGGTGAAGAACAAGGCGGTTGTTGGGGAAGTGCTGAAGCGGTTTAATTGAGTGGAGTTAGTTACAACCGAATACAGTGTATTGACAATGTATTCATCCCTGCTATAATACTTGCAGAAAGGATTGGTGATTTTATGGCGCAAACGACAGTCAGTATCCGAATGGATGATACATTAAAGAAAAATATGGAGGAAACCTGTTCGGAACTCGGCATGACAATGACTACGGCATTTATTATGTATGCGAAAAAGGTCACCAGGGAAAGGCGGATTCCCTTTGAAGTGTCCATTGATCCATTCTATTCGGATGAAAACATGAAGCATCTGAAGAAAAGTATTCAGAATCTGGAATCAGGAAATGGCAATGCTCATGATCTCATTGAGGACTGATTATGAAAAAGGTCTGGGGTGATGAGGCTTGGGAGGATTACCTCTATTGGCAGACGCAGGACAAAAAGACACTGCGGCAGATCAATAAGCTTTTGAAAGATATTGATTGGAATGGCAATACAGGACTTGGCCAACCGGAAGCTTTGAAATATGATTTGGCCGGCTATTGGAGCAGGAGGATAGATGAGAAAAACCGCCTGGTATACAAAATAGTTGACGGCGAAATTCGAATTGCCCAATGCCGGACTCATTATAAGGACAAATAATTTTATCGGGGCGCCTCCTGCCGGGGAGGCGCCTCTTTCTTAATCAAATCTTAAACGCTTGCTCCCTTTTTTCTTAAACTCCCCTTTACTATAATAATCCTCGTAACGGAGGTAAGAAGGCATGCCGAAAATACTGATCGTGGATGACGAGGCGGATATAAGGAACGCCCTCGCAATTTATCTCAAGGCGGAAAAGTACGACATAGTTTCCGCGGGCGACGGACAGGAGGCCCTTTCGATTCTGAAGGAAGGCGGAATCGACCTCGTCCTTCTCGACATTATGATGCCGGGGATGGACGGAATTACGGCCCTCTCG
>OMTX01000132.1 GCA_900314085.1 uncultured Lachnospiraceae bacterium
AAAGCCGAGAACGTGGAAGACATGGCCCTCCTGCTGAAGGCCGGGGCGCAGGGTGTCCGGGAAGTGATGCCGGATGCGCGGATTATCCTCCATCTGGATTTTGGGACGGATAATGAGCTCTACAGCCGGTGGTTCTCAGATATTGAGCCCTACGATGTGGACTTCGATATCATAGGAATGTCCTATTATCCTCATTGGAACGGGAAGATTGAAGATCTCAAGAAAAATATGGATGATGTGGCTCTCCGTTTTCACAAGAATGTCATAGTGACGGAAACATCGATAGGCTATACTACTGATTCGCTGGGCTGCAACGGAATGGTATTTACCGAAAGTGAAGAAAAGATGACTGGGTATCCTGCCACGAAAGAAGGGCAGAAGGATTTCCTGGCGGATCTGATCCAAGCGGTACGTGACATCCCGGAAGGCCGTGGCGAGGGGGTTGTATACTGGGAGCCCGCATGGCTCCCTATCCCGGAATGTACCTGGGCTACAGAACCGGGACGTAAATATATGCATGATAAGGTGGAAGCCGGAAATTCAAATGGAAATCAGGCCCTGTTCGATGCAGCAGGGAATGCCAATCCGGCTCTGCTTGCTTTATCATCAATGTAAAGAGGAGGTTATAAGAAATGAAAAAGAAAGTGATCAGTGTAATGCTCGGAGCGCTCATGGCAGTGTCCATGCTGGCAGGCTGCGGGAGCACAGGGGGAAGCGGAGAAAAGGCTTCTTCAGCTGACAAGAAGCTGACAATCTGGACGAACATGGAGGTCGAGGCTGACGCGATCCAGGAGATTGCAGATGACTGGGGAAAGACCAGCGGATATACGGTAAACGTCATCCATCAGTCGCCGTCCGTTCAGCAGTTTGCTCAGGCAGCAAAGAGTGCGGATGCGCCGGATGCGGTCATCGGCATCCCGAATGATCAGCTTGCTGATTATGTCAACGCAGGCCTTGCACAGGAGGTCCCTGCAGGAACATTTGAGGATTCTGATTATTCTAATTCTGCCATCATGAGCTGCTACTCCGGCGGAAAGGAATATGCCGCTCCGCTTGCTGTTGAGACGGTAACGCTCTTTTACAACAAGGATCTGATTTCAGAAGTCCCGGCTACCTGGGAAGACCTGATTGAGACAGCCAAGGACAAGGGCGGTGTTCAGTTCGACGCGACCAGTATCTACTACGATCTTGGGTTTGTACGTGCAAGCGACGGATATATCTTCAAGTATAATGACGGCGCTTATGATGTAAATGACATCGGTCTGGATAATGACGGCGCTATCGAAGCATACGAATTCATCAACTCCCTTTACAAGGATTACGGCTTTGTTTCTGCAGATGTTACGGCGGACATCGCCCGCAGCAATTTCCAGAACGGTCAGTGCGCTTTCTATATCGGCGGTCCCTGGGATATCGATGGCTTCAAGTCTGCCGGCTTGAATTTCGATGTGGCAAAAATGCCTACATTCAAAGGGAAGCCTTTTGTAACTCCTGTCGGAACACAGGTAAGCTTTGTCAGCAGTAAATCCGCGAATCAGGAAGCTGCCTGGGATCTGATCAAATATGTGTCCAGTGACGGAGCTCAGAAACTCTATGAAGTCGGCTCCCGTATCCCTGCAAAGCTCTCCGAGCAGGAATCCGATGCAATCAAGAATGATGCAGCCACGGCGACGTTCATTGCGCAGATCAATGACGGTGAGCCTATGCCTACCGTATCTGAGATGGGCCAGCTCTGGGACATCTATACGAACAATATTCGTTCTATGTGGAGCGGTGAGCTTACTCCTGAGGCAACCGGAAAGAACATCGTTGACCAGCTGAAGGAAGCCATCTCTCTGATGGATTCAGGAAAGTAAGGATCTGGGAAAATGAAGAAACGGAACAATAGGAAAGCATACCGGTATCTTGCACCGGCTCTGATCTCGATATTCATTGTGACGGTCATACCGATTATCTATACGGTCTATATTTCCTTCACGAATTACAATATGTTCCACATGGACGACTATTCTCTTGTGGGATTTTCCAACTATATCGAGGTCTTCACCGGAAAGATCCGTAGCCGGTTATTATGTGCTGGTGTATCAGTTCGGGCTTGTGGATAGCAATGTGGCGCTAATTCTTGTCCTTGCCGGTGGAAGTGCTTTCAATATCTGGCTTCTAAAATCCTATATTGATAGCATTCCTGTCGAGCTTGATGAAGCGGCAAAGATTGATGGGGAAGGCGATTTTGGAATCTTTATCAAGATCATCCTGCCGCTTGCCATGCCGCAGCTGGTTGTAATCTTTCTGTTTTCTTTTATCGCAACCTATAGTGAGTACGTTATCACTTCAATCTTCCTGCAGACGCCGGGAAAAATGACACTGGCCCTTGGCCTTCAGTCATTTATTACAAATCAGTTCGCCGCGCATTGGACGATGTTCTCTGCGGCAGCAGTATGCTCGTCGTTGCCGATCATGGCAGTCTTCATGGGCCTGCAGAAATTTATCCAGAACGGCCTTGTATCCGGAGGAGTGAAGGGGTAAAGAATGAGGTACTGAATGAGAAAATTTATACACAAGATAATGGCATGCCTACTGGCAGTTGCCATATGCATTCAGGTGTTTCCTACAATGAATACCAAAGCGGCATACTCAAATGAGAATGATTTCATTCGCGGGGTGGATGTTTCCACGCTTTGATATGCTTGAACAGCTTGGGGCAAAGTATTACAGCAATGGAAAACAGCAGGATGCATTGAAGATATTGAAAGATAATGGTGCGAACTATGTCCGGCTGAAGCTGTGGGTGGATCCTTATGACGAATCAGATTCAGAATTCAAGCTTTGAAAACGATCTCTATGGTCAGAGCTCTGATATTCAGCTCTGGAGCAGTAATGGAAATCCGGAAAGCTGCATCAAATATGAGTATGGGAATGCTTTCACTGGAGACTATAAGGCGACATTCTGGAGTGATAAGGCATATATCTGCTCGATGTATAAAACTGTCACAGGACTTCCGAACGGCACATATCAGCTGAGCGTCGAGGCTATGTCCGGCGGTGGGCTGAAGAAGCTACAGCTATATGCCAAGAATTATGGTGGGAAGGAAATGACGAGTGCAATCGGCAAGTCCGATATCGGTTGGAATCGCTTTACCCTGAATAATATCAAGGTGACAAACGGCCAGTGCGAGATTGGTATCTACTGTGTGGGAAACGCCGGGAACTGGAGTAATTTTGATTCTATTTCATTTGTAAGAGTAGATTAATGAATAAGCAGGCGGCAGGTATGTTCTGCCGCCTGTATTTTTATCAAGGAAGCTTTATATGAACAACGGTTTTTTATAATTGCGGAGAATCTATGAAAAATTGGAAAAAAATAGTTTCGCTAGTCGTAGCTGTATTTATGTTATTTACATCAAACATTAAGAGCAGCGCAGCGGATTCTCAAAGAGATGTTTCAACATCCCAATATGTAATTTCCATCAACGGAGATAATATTTCGATTCAGGAAGGACAAACTGTTATTCTTCCGATGACTTCTTTGCAAGAAGATCATTCGAGATTTCAGACGCAAGCGAATAAAGATATAAAGGTAGGAAACGCCGGGATATTAACTGCCTGGGGGAGTGGGCATTATTTACATTGGGCAATAATGATGTTTACTCCGGCTACAAGATTTACGGGAACAGTCAGCAGCACTGATATAAACTCCGGTCTTCATTCAGGAACTTACAGAGTGTCGGGATTTACTGGGAAAATCTACTGCGCTGCAATATCTGGACATATATACAGCGCCCATTTAGATGGAATAGCCTTTAATGGGACTACACCGGTGGCCACAACTTTGTTTAACACAGTTGTATGAAAACCGTAAGGCAGTGCTGCTAAAGAAATAATCATCAATAGTCTATAGCGATATAATTGCAAGGAGGATAGAGAAAGCTTTTACTGCAATAATATATTTTTCCTCTATTTGCAGATCGCCTGAGCCGTTGAAAAAGGCAGAGATTTCCTGTTCAGGGATTTTTGTATGACTGGAAATCATTTGTAAAGAGAAACCATATTGCTGAATTAAGACATCGATAATTCCCCTGACTCTTTCGTCTTCAGATACTTTCATTCCGTCAACAAGGCAATCAGAGATGCTGTAAAGCGGTTGAACGTCAAAATTAATGAGTGCTTTGTTGTCATCAGCATCTAGGAAACGACACAGGTTTTCTTTGCTTATTCCAGTTATTCTAGACAATACATCCATGGATAGGAGATTATTGTCGATTAAATAGAGAAGGTTTTCTTTTAACATTTATACAAGTATTGGTTGAAGAATTTACACGGTGATACTCTAAAACAGAAAGGAGGGCCCTCGGGTCCTCCCTGGATCCCGCGCCTCGCAAGCAATCGGAATCAGATCGTTAGTATTATTACAGAGCATGCAGATCAAGTCAATAAAGGAGGTGGTTTCCACTCCAATTTTTTGGTGCTGCAAGCAATGCTTCTATATTCAAACGCCCGTTCATTTACTGTCAGCGCGGA
>OMTX01000131.1 GCA_900314085.1 uncultured Lachnospiraceae bacterium
GAAGAGAGCACCGAGGCCGTTGCCAACGCGGGAGATACCTTCAAGGAAATCTTCGAAGACCTTGATACGACAGGCGCTACGGTCAAGGATATGATCGACCGGGTCGGCAAGGTCGACGGCATCGCATCAAGTGTGGCGGCGATTTCCGAAGAGCAGTCCGCATCGACAGAGGAGGTCACGGTTTCCATCGACAATCTCGCTGAGAGCGCCGCGAAGGTCGCGGACGAAAGCCGCGGCGTGGATACTTCGGCCGAGACGGTTTCCGGTTCTGCATCTACCATCAAGGACTTCGTCAACCGCTTCAAACTCTGATCAGAATCATGTAAAGCCGTCCGACTTGAGCGTCTTTCAGTCGGACGGCTGTTTTTCTTTCTGCACTAAAATATGTCCCGGATGGCCTGCTTTTTCGCTTTAAACCGGCAGAGAAGTCTGCTATGATTGCAGTGCTGCATTAGCATTTCTTTTGGAGGAGGAATTTCAAATGGATATGGTGTCACCTTTTTACCAGACCTTCTGGTCCCTGCTGCCCCCGGTCATCGCAATCGTCCTCGCCCTGATCACGAAGGAAGCCTACTCGGCCCTCTTCGTCGGCATTGTTGTCGGAGGTCTCCTGTACTCGAATTTCAGCTTTGAGGGAACACTGACTCACGTATTTAATGACGGGATTGTGGCAGCCCTTGCCGATCCCTACAATGTCGGAATATTAGTATTCCTCGTAATTCTCGGCATCATGGTCGCTATCATGAACCGGGCCGGCGGCTCCCAGGCCTTCGGCCGCTGGGCGACGAGCCACATCAAAACCCGCGTCGGGGCCCAGCTTGCGACCATCGCCCTCGGCGTCCTCATTTTCATTGACGACTACTTCAACTGTCTTACGGTCGGCTCCGTCATGCGGCCGGTGACGGATGATTCAAAGGTTTCCCGCGCCAAGCTCGCCTACTTAATCGACGCGACGGCAGCGCCTGTCTGCATCATCGCCCCTGTTTCCTCCTGGGCGGCGGCCGTCGCTTCCTATGTCGACGAGGGCAACGGCCTCCACCTCTTCATCCAGGCCATCCCCTTCAATTTCTATGCCCTGCTGACGATCACGATGATGATCTTTCTGGCTGTTTCGAATTTCGACTACGGTCCGATGGAGAAATACGAGAAGAACGCCAAGGAAAATGGCGACATCTTCTCCGGCATGAAGCAGGCTGCTGAGGAGCAGAATAATAAAGTAAGCCCCGGCGGGAAGGTCATCGACCTGATTCTGCCCGTCCTCGTCCTCATCGTTGCCTGCGTCATCGGCATGATCTACTCCGGCGGCTTTTTCTCGGGAACATCCTTTGTCGACGCCTTCTCAAATGCGGATGCTTCTGTCGGCCTCATGCTGGGATCTGCTGTAACCCTTGTCATCACGATCATCTACTTCCTCTGCAGGAGAACCCTGAAGTTCAAGGAAATCATGGGCTGCGTGCCGGAGGGCTTCAAGGCGATGGTTCCTGCCATCCTGATCCTGGCCTTTGCCTGGTCCCTCAAGAATATGACGGATTCCCTTGGCGCCAAAGAGTTTGTCCAGGGCGTCGTTGAATCCTCCGCCGGCTCCTTCCAGCACTTTCTGCCCGCCATTGTCTTCATCATCGCCTGCTTCCTGGCCTTCGCGACCGGAACGTCCTGGGGCACCTTCGGCATCCTGATCCCGATCACGCTTGGCGTCTTCCCCCTGACGGATCCCCTCGGCGTTGTCTGCGTTTCTGCCTGCATGGCCGGTGCCGTCTGCGGCGACCACTGCTCGCCGATTTCCGATACGACGATCATGTCGAGCGCGGGAGCCCGGTGCGACCACGTCGTCCACGTCTCGACGCAGCTGCCCTACGCGGTGACCGTCGCCTGTGTTTCCGCAGTGGCCTATGTCATCGCGGGCTTCGTTCCGAAGGCGGCCATCGCCCTTCCTATCGCCATCGCAATGATGATTGCAACGCTGCTTGTCATAAGGCAGCGGACGCTTGCGAAGGCAGGGTGAGGGAGACGACATATAAAGAACTGAAAAAGCCTTAACTGCAAAGCAGCTCTCTTCATAGCGAAGGGGGCTGCTTTTTGCTGGAAGTTTGTACTGAAAACCGGCTGTAGTGCACACAGTGGGCGGAGGTTTTGGGCTCTATCCTTCGGGCGTTGCAAACATCCACCATTTTTTTGTGTTTCCTGGGTGAGGAGGCGGCGTTTGCGGCAAACTTCCACCAATGGCATCAAGAAGTGCGGGCTTATGCAGGGATGCTGCGGCAAACTTCCGGCAATGGTACCGGGGAGAGTGCGCCTATGCGCGGATCCGGTGACAAACTTCCGCCTTCATCCCCGCGAGATCATTCCGATGGCGATGGCAAAGCAGGGAATCAGGACAAAGATGGTGTTCCGGACCTTCTTCAGAATGTAGATCTTCCGCTGCTTTGGATCGAGCTCCATGGCGCGGGGAAGGCGCATGGCCGTGAGGATGATTTCGGCGGAAGAGTAGATGAAGTAAGCGTTCAGGACGAAGAGATAGAGGGCGCCGAGAAGCATCTGCCACTTGCCGTTTGCGATGGAGTAGCCGCAGGTGCAAAGGGGCGGCATGATGGCGGTCGCGATGGCGACGCCGGGGATGACGGTGACGGATTTCTCTTTCCGCGTGTTTGCGATGATGCCGGCCAGGCCTCCGCAGACAGCGACGATGACGTCGAAGAAGGAAGGTGTCGTCCTCGCGAGAAGCTCGGACGTCGGCCCCTTGACGGGGGAGAGGAGGAAGTAGACGGTCGATGTCAGAAGCGAGATGGCAATCTGGGTGATGAGACCGACCGCAGACCTTCTGATGATGGAGACGTCCGCCGTGACGGTGCCGTAGGCGAGAGCCAGGATGGTGCCCATGAGGGGCGAGATCAGCATGGCGCCTATGATGACGGCCGTGGAATTCGTATTCAGGCCGACAGAGGCAATGAGGATGGCAAGCACCAGCATGAAGGCATTCTGTCCCGTGACTTTTCCGCCGGAGAGGATGCGGTCGCGGACCTCGACATTGTCGGCAGTGTCCTCCTCCAGGGAGAAGGTCAGCTTCACGACTTCCTTCCAGGAGAGCTTTTTCTTCCGCATCTCTTTCAATTCTTCGCGTGTCTCCTTCGCTCCCTTTTTGAATTCCTCCCGCTCGTGGGTCCGTTCGGCGCGGGCCTCCTGCAAGGTCTCTTTCAGATCGCCCTTACGGTGTCCGGATTTTGCATCTGTTTGTGTGTCGGCATTTTTGTTTGTGGAAACAGCATTCATGTTCTTTTCTTCCATGGCAGGCCTCCGGAAAGATTTTCTCCCGCTATTCTACGCCTGTCGCATTTCCTTGAAAATATACGATTCCGTTGGATGTGTAAGTATCGCCGGTATTGGAAGCTTGTCCCCCGTTTGCGCGGGACCGATGGGTAAAAGCAAGTCGCAGCGGGCTTTCGTCCCCCGTGCGGGCGCTTGCAGTGGGAAGAAATTGCCGATACGGAGAGTTTGTCCCCTGCTTTTGAATGTATGTAAAAATAGACAAACATCCCACACGCATTTTACATTTTTCCACAAGACCTTGTGCTATAATTTCTGAAGGACAACTAGATAGGGCGGTCTGCCGGAGCCTCTGCAGAAGGGCGCGATGGCAGATAGAAAGCGGCCGCAGATGCATTCTGTGGTGCGCCGAAACACCCGATCTCGTTGTCCGAGTGCCGGGAGACGGGGCCGCTGCGGTGCCGGGGAGGCACGGAAATACGGCGCACGCCATGCGTCGGGCTTACAACAGAACAGGAGCGCCTATGCAGAAAACCTTCGTACTGGACACGAACATTCTGATTGGAACAAGTGGTGACGTCCTCGATTCGCTCTTTGCCACCGACAACCACGTCGTGATTACCCATACGACGCTGGACGAGCTCGACCGTCACAAGGGGGATCCCGGTGAGCGCGGGTATGCAGTCCGCGAGAGCATCCGGAAGATCTTCGCTTTCAAGGACAAGCGGTACGGCGACTACGAGAACGGCTACCATACACCGGGCGGCGGCTCCTTCCGAATTGAACTCGATCACATCGACGGCGAGTACCTGCCGCCTGACTGGGACCGGACGAAAAATGATAATAAAATTTTAAGTGCTGCTGCGTGGCTTTCCCACACGCTCGACGAACAGGTCATCCTCATCACGAACGATGCCGGGATGTATATGGACGCCCTGATGGCAGGGCTCAAGGTTCAGAATTACAAGGATGAGCAGGTCAATGCCGACCAGCTCTATATGGGACGCGACGATTTCGACATTTCGCCGGCAGCCCTTGAACGTCTTTTCAAAGAAAAAACACTTCCCCTTGGCAGGGTCCTGAAAAAGAAGGATTGTCCCTGCGTACTCCCCAACGAATTTTTAACTCTACACTGCGGAAATCAGGCACCTCCCTGCGTTGTCGATGCGGCCGGAGAAAATATTACTTACCTTGACGACGAACGGGCTTTCGGCGGAATCGCCGGAAAAAATTCCGGTCAGCGCTTTGCCCTTCACGCCCTGCTCGCGCCGGCGGAGGAAATTCCCCTCGTCATCATCCGGGGAGGCGCCGGTTCCGGCAAGACCTTCCTTTCACTGGCTGCGGGCCTTTCGAAGGTCTATGACGACCGCCGCTACAGCGAGTACGACAAGGTCATCATCACGCGGTCGAATACCCTGGCCGGCGGTCAGAGTGAGGACTTAGGCTTTCTGCCCGGCACCCTTGAGGACAAGATGGCGCCGCTTCTTGCTCCCTTCTATGACAATCTGAAAACCATATTGAAGGGCGAAGGCAAGGAGGACCCGGAGCAGCTGAAGATTCAGGCGGACGACCTGATTGCAAGTGATCTCGTCGAAATCTGCGCCTTTGCCTACCTGCGCGGCCGGTCGATTCCGAATTCCTACATGATCATCGACGAGGCGCAGAACCTGACGGTAAACCAGGTCAGGACGGCCTGCACCCGCGCCGCGATGGGAACGAAGCTCGTCTTCCTCGGTGACATCAACCAGATTGACGCGCCGCGCCTCGACAAGCGGACGTGCGGCCTTTCCTACCTCTCCGAGAAGTTCAAGGGCAATCCCCTGTGCGCCCAGATCATGCTGACGGACGATGAGTGCGTGCGCAGTCCCCTCGCGACGGAGGCAGCAAAAATTCTTTGAAATTATTATGAATAATATAAAGCAGGCAGGCGGATCGGTCCGTCTGTCTGCTTCGCTATTTTGAAAAATGGAAAAAGACAAGTGGAGTGAAGCGCAGGCAGCAGCGGTTGCGGCGCTGCACGCGAAAACGGACATGGAGCATTTGTGGAAGTGCATAGAGGCCTTCGCCGGATACGAGTTTGTGACGAAGCGGGGACTGCCCTTTCATTATTCTGTAAAAGGCGGGGAAATCTTCATCGACCGGAAGGAGGAGTCGAAGTCCCTGACGCGGTCCTCCGTGGAGAAGGCCCTCGCCGCAGCCCGGGAACTGATGGAAGATCCCGGGTACGTCAAGGGACCGAAAAAACTCGGCGCCTGGGGCGTTTCCTACATCTACCCCATGTTTCTCGAGTTTGGAATCATCCGGCAGAAGCCGTGACGGCAGGGAACTTAAAAACCTCTGCAGGGCAGTCTTTCGTAAACCCGGAAAGCGGTGATCTCTCCAAAACGCGGGTAGTGGCGGATTGACGAAAACCCATACGGGAACGCCGCTGCCGGACTCCGGGGGAGTGAAAGAAACCGGTACTTTTTTCTCCGAACAGCTTTTGAAAATCCATCCTGATGGTCGTCATGATCATCGTGATCGGCTTCGTCCTCTGGCGCCTCATTGACAAGCTCGTTACAAAGCCGGTTCGGGATCTCACTGACAATATCGTAAAGATCACGGACGGCGATTTCACGGTCAATATTCCTGCCGGCGGCACCGATGAGATCGGCGTCATGAACAATTCCATGAAAAAATTCGTCGAAGAGATGCACGGCACCCTCGGCGATATTCATAGCGTAACGAACGACCTCTCCAGTGAAGCCGAGAATTCCAAGACGGCCTCCGGCAGCCTGAATGCCCAGGCGAAGGAGCAGTCCGACTCCATGGGTCAGATCAAGGAAACCATGGAAGGCATGGCCCAGGCCGTGCAGGAACTGGCGGAGAACGCGACATCGCTGGCTCAGGAAGTCAGTGACCTCATGGATCAGGGCAACCAGACGAACGAAACCGTCACCGCCCTCGTCAACAAGGCGGAGAGTGGGCAGGAAGCCATGGGCAAGGTCGAGTCCGGCATGGCAAATGTCAAGGACGCGATGACGGAGATGAACGATGTCGTCACGGAAGTCGGGGATTCGGCAAAGCAGATCAACGACATCACGACGATGATTGCTTCCATTGCGGAGCAGACGAACCTCCTCTCACTCAATGCTTCCATTGAAGCAGCCCGCGCGGGCGAAGCAGGCAAGGGCTTTGCCGTTGTCGCAAGTGAGATCGGAAAGCTGGCGAACGACTCGTCCCAGTCGTCCACCCAGATTGCAGACATCCTGAAACAGGTCACGGCAAAGATCGAAGAGCTCTCCGACAAGTCGACCGCGAACATGGCGATGATTGAAGAGAGCACCCAGGCTGTTGCCAATGCCGGCGATACCTTCAAGGAAATCTTTGAGGACCTCGACACGACAGGCGCTACGGTGAAGGACATGATCGACCGGGTCGGCAAGGTCGACGGCATTGCATCGTCTGTTGCCGCTATTTCCGAGGAGCAGAGCGCATCCACAGAGGAAGTTACGGTATCGATTGACAATCTCGCCGAGAGCGCGGCGAAGGTCGCAGACGAAAGCCGCGGCGTTGACACTTCTGCGGAGACGGTTTCCGGTTCCGCATCGACGATCAAGGACTTCGTCAGCCGGTTCAAACTATAAAAATATAAATATATTCAGACATACGAACAGGCCCGCGGGCGAAGCAGTGCTTCGC
>OMTX01000127.1 GCA_900314085.1 uncultured Lachnospiraceae bacterium
GGATCCTCTGCCCCATCGCGAGGTAGTCGATTGCTGCCTTTCTTGCCCGGCGGCCTGAAGCCGCTTCTCTGTTTGCTTCGGATTGGGATCTATAGGACATGGATGTATTCCTTTCTTTAAACAGGGGAGCAGCTCCTGCGTCCATTCGGACGCCGGAACAGTCCCCTGTTTCAACTTCCAGTCGATTTGACAGGAATTTCTTCAATTTGCAGTTTGATTTTACCCCCCCCCAATATGCCAAAATCAAGTATTTTCGCGGGGTTCCGGCATTTTTGTGAAAAGAGCACAAAAAATGGCTATGTCAAACGACATAGCCATCAAGGACAAAAATTCTTTCTTCAGATCATGCTCTTCTTTCTCAGCTCCTCAATCGCATTCTCATCTATATCAATCTTTCCGGCAGACTTCAGAAAAGACTCCTTCGATGATTCTTGAGCGGCTCTACATTCACATTTGATGCCCTCTCCAATTTTGATGCCATCATAAATGAACAGAGCCTTCATCACATAAGGAAAATGTGCTTTCCGGTTTGGCGCATGATAATACATTTGGAAATTTTCATAGTATTCTTTTGCATATTCAAGGATATCATTCCCCATCTCAACTTTTGCTTTTTCAAATGTCGGAGCATTGTCCACAAGGTCCATTTCATTCAAGGACAATGTGACTGACCCGTCCTCTTCGACGGAACTCTCACAGGAGAAAGTGAAATTGGAAAGCATCTCACTTAAAATTGCAACTTTCTCTTCCATCAATCCATACCTCCTATTTTGCCTGATATCTGTCGCAAACCTCTTCCAGCTTTTGAAAGTCCAGGCAGCGGCTTTTCCCCTTATATCCGGAATCTGTCGTACAAAGCTTATATAAGGCGTTTGCTTTGTTGATTATCCGTTCATGATTTTCCCTGCACCAGTGCTGTTCATCAATGCATAGGTTTTTATATCTTATGTTTTCAGGACTATCGGACGAGCGGATCTTCAAGTCAAGAGATTGCAATTGTTTGTTGCCAACAGGTATCATCAAATTGATATTCAATACACCGATCAATTTTCCCTGTCTGTTATAAATTTTTTCAAAATCTACTGTTGTGCGCATTCGGGTATGCTTTTCCTTTGGATGCGATAAAGGAATTACATATTTCCGGCTGTTGCACACAATAACAACCCCGAGAAATGTTCGTTTTTCTTTATCAATCTGCGGTGAGACAGAAGGAACCCTATCATCTGCATTATGCAAATCGCGAACATACTTCATATCAATTCTATAAAGCTTAAGTCTCCCTTGTTCCATAAATCCCCCTAGTGAAAAGAAAATGGCTATGTCAAACGACATAGCCATCATTGTGGAATCTCCGGAGGAGGTTCCACGCTTTTTACCACTTCCACTTATGGTAGGACCCACCATTACTCATATTATAAATACGTATGCAGAATTGTCAAGTACAAATCACGCATCAGACCTTGCATACTGATTTTTCATCGAGTTGGAGCACGCATCAAGTACCTTGGAGAGCGTCTCTTCCGCTTCTTTTCGAACCATGGCGGCCGTCTCTTCGTTCGCTGCCGTGCAGATCTTGATCGCCTCCGCCTTGCCGACGGGCTTCTTCGCCCGGACCTGCTTTGCCCCTTCCTTCTTCGCGGCCGCTGCCTTGCGGGAGGCGTCATTCAACTTCTGCTCTGCTGCTGCATCCAGGAAGATTTTGTCCGTCTTTGCCAGAATCTGATGCGCCTTTGAAAGGACGGCCTCCTCGTAGCGCTCAATGAGGTTGAGAGAAGTCTTGTAGGAAGCGTCGGCCATGGCTGCGATGAGGCGGGATGTCCAGTAGAAGGAATCCGTGGAGACCGTGCCCGTCGTGGAATTCATATAGGAAGGCGTCGTTTCTACATTCGTATAGAAGGGCACCATCGTATTGAAGGCATTGGACGCGAAAGCCACCCACTCGACGGCCTTCGCGGGCGCCGGCATGTAGGGGCGGATCTGGATGAAGCCCAGGAAGTCGTTCCGGTTGATGCCGATGGACCGGTAGGCGCCGGCCTGTGACTTGTCCCCGTAGCTCTTGTAGGGATCGTAGGGCGTGCCCTGGTAATGGGAGGACAGCACGTACTTCACGTCCTCCGGCGTGATCTTCCGCTCGGGCGACATCCTCCAGGGAAGGTAGTCGTCCTGGGGGCGGAAGTCGGCGTCAGGACCGTCAAAGTCCGCCGTCATCGGATTGAAGTAGCGGAGCATATACCAGGCGCGCGGGGTGTTGTAGACATGATCCGCGTCGCTTTGGGATCCGAAGGCTTCGCGGGGATTGAAGATATCCTTGTCCAATTTTTCGTCGTCGGACAGATCGCTTCCCCACATCGAAAGATTCAGATGGTTCTCTTCCATGAACTCCCGCAGGTCCGAAGAGCACATATACTCCCGCTGCGCGCCGAAAGCATCCTCCAAATCGAAATAGTCGATGCCCAGCTGGTTCGGCATCACGACGTAGCAGTCGTCGGGAACTCTTCTCGCAATGAAGTGGTGGCCGCCGATGGTTTCCATCCACCAGATCTCCTTTTCGTCGGAGAAGGCGATGCCGTTCATCTCGTACGTCCCGTACTTTTCCAGAAGCTCGCCGAGGCGCTTCACGCCCTCTCTTGCAGACTTAATATAAGGAAGCACGAGGACAACTAAGTCCTCTTCCCCGATGCCGCCCTTCTTCTCCGGCTTGCCATCCTTCGCAGCCTCATATTCCACGAGGGGATCGGCTCCGAGGACTCTGGGATTTGACGTGATCGTCTCTGTCGCCGTCATCCCGACATTCTTCTCGTTCACGCCTGCTGCCGCCCAGATGCCCTTGCCCTCGACTGCGTTCGGGGTGCAGGTATAGCGGAAGCCCTTCGCCGGAAGGGGAATCTCCACATGGGAAAGGACGGACACATATTTTTTCGGCAGGTCCTTCGCGGACACCACCGTGAATTTCTTTGCCGTGAAATGGCCGGATCCTGAGTCGTCGTTCCTTGCAATCATCGTGGAACCGTCATACGTCGCGTCTTTGCCTACCAGAATTGTCGTACAGGACATCTTGAGAAATACCTCCGTGAAAACTATAATTGTTTAGAAACCGGCAATTATTCTAACACATTTGCTACATAAATATCTGCTAGTATTTCCCAAAGCTGGGAGAAAAATATGCAAAAGGCATCCGACACGATCTACGGGGACGAGCTCCCCGGCATGATCACGACAATGAAAAATACCGTCGCTTTCATCAATGGCCTCCGCCAAGGGCTGAAGGCCATGTACGGAGACGATCCCGTCGAGCACCTGTCCTACCGGATCAAGGCGGATAAATCGATGAGGGAGAAGCTCAGAAGCCGCGGCCTTCCGGAGACAGCGGACGCGGCTCTTCACGAGCTCTATGACGCCATCGGAATCCGCATTGTCTGCGCCTTCCGGTCAGACGTCTACACCCTGCGGGATCTGATTGCTGCCTCGGAGAATATCCGCGTCATTGAAGAAAAGGACTACATCAAAAACGCCAAGCCCAACGGCTACCGCTCCTACCACATGATCGTCGAAACGGAAGGCCGCTACGTGGAGATCCAGCTCAGGACCATCTCCATGGACACCTGGGCCGCACTCGAGCACCAGATCAAGTACAAGAAAAATATGGACGGGAAGAACTTAACCCTCATCACGTCCGAGCTCAAGCGCTGCGCCGACGAGCTTGCCTCCACGGACATCTCGATGCAGACGATCCGCGACATGATTAGAAAGATGGAATGATATGCCAAAGATTTTATTCGCCGAAGATACCGCCGACTTAAACCGCGTCGTCACCGCCATGCTCGTGCATGAGGGCTACGAGGTGGACAGCGCCCTCGACGGGGAAGCCGCTTCGGAATATGCCAAAAATAATGAATACGACGCCATCGTCCTCGACATCATGATGCCGAAGAAGGACGGGCTCACCGTGCTGACGGAGATCCGCGACCGCCAGGATCCGACGCCGGTCATGATGCTGACAGCAAAGGCAGAGGTCGACGACCGGGTGAAGGGGCTCGACATGGGGGCAAATGATTATCTTTCAAAGCCCTTTGCCATGAAGGAACTCCTGGCCCGTCTCCGCGCCATGATCCGCACGGACAATGCAGCGCCCCGCATCAAGGAACTCTCCTACTGTGACTTAAAGCTCGACTCCGAGGACTTTTCCATGACGGCGACAAACTCTGTCCGCCTCTCCCCCAAGGAATTCGAGCTCATGCGGGAGCTCATCGCGGCAGACGGGGAAGGTCTCGACTCCGCCACGATTTCCGAACGCCTGTGGAAGGACGGGGAAGAGGGCGGCCCTGAGTCCGTCTTCCTCTACATCTCCTACCTCCGCGCCAAGCTGGACTCCATCTCCTCAAACGTCACGATCGAAGGTGAGTCCGGCGGTCATTATACACTTGTCAATAAGGGGACTGGCTCCTCACAGTAAATGAAAGCGGATAGCAAAGTTCGTTGAGGTGCCTGTCCCCGTATTAAATGAAGAAAGGAGGCACTGTCCCATGGAAACCCGCGAAATCAACCGCCTGCGGCAGAAGTTCATCGTCATAGCCCTCGCAAGCGTCCTCATCGTCATGCTCTTCATCGGGGGCGTCGCCATTGGCCTCCTCCACCTCTACTCGACGATCCAGATTCATAATGCCCTCGATGCCATCGGTGCCCGCTATGAGCACGTGATTTCAGGCGATTCCGATGCAAACAGCGGGAACAGCAGCAAGTCCGGCGCCGGCAGCAAGAGCGGAAACACCTCTTCCGGCAGCGACTCAGCCATCGTCGACGTCGATCCCTCAGAAACCCTTGAAAACAAGCCCTTCTACGGCTTCAACATTCTTTCTCCCAAGCTTCTCTCCGTGCAGAGCTTTTTTACGGTGGAAATCGCTTCGGACAACAGCACTGCCAATATCGACTCCGTGAATCTCGACAGCCTCTCCGACAGCGCAGCCTATTCCCTTGCGCGAAAGGCGCTGGACCGGGGCGGCCACTACGGCAGCATCGGCGTCTACCACTATGCGATCACTTCCCTTTCGAACGGCAGCACCCTTGTCGCGATGCTGAACAACCAGGAAAACCTCTATATGGAGCTTTCCATCGCGACGCTGATTACAGGCATCTGCCTCATCGGGCTTTTCATCACTTTCTTCATCATCCGGGCCCTGTCCTACCGGGCCATCAAGCCTTCGATTGAAAACGCCAAGCGGCAGAAGGAATTCATCACGAATGCCTCGCACGAGCTGAAGACGCCTCTCGCCGTCATCTCCGCCAATACGGAGTTCATCGAGATGATGAACGGCAAGTCCGAATGGACGGAATCCACATTGAACCAGGTGGACCGCATGAACGGCCTCATCCAGAACCTCGTCATGATCTCGCGCTCTTCCGAGCAGGAGTCAGCGGTCTCCGCGGAATGCAATGTTTCCAAGGCGGTGCAGGAAACCGTCACCCCCTTCGAAGCTCTGGCGAAACGGGAGGAAAAGGATCTCGAGGTGAGTATCACGCCGGATGTCACGATGATCACGGACGAGTCCGCGATCCGCATGCTCTCTTCCACTCTCGTCGACAATGCGATAAAATACTGTGATGAAAAAGGCCACATCGGCATCTCCCTGATTCCGACGAAGAAGAAAAATACCTGCATTCTCACGGTCGCAAACTCCTATGCCGACGGCGCAAATATAGATTGCAGGCGCTTTTTCGACCGCTTCTACCGGGAAGACGCCTCCCACCACGCGGAGTCCGGCCAGAAGAAGGGCTACGGCATCGGTCTCTCCGTCGCGGAGTCAATCGCGAACCGAAACGGCGGATCCATCCGCGTCGACTGGAAGGACGGCATCATCGCCTTCACCTGCTATCTCGTCGGCAGCCGGGCGCCCTTCGCCGCCGAAGAAAAAGAAGACCGCCGCCCGTTTGGGAAAAAGCGGGAAAGCGCGTGAAAAAAGGGTTATCAAATAGAAAGGGAAAAACATGGACGAAAAGAGACGCTTCAAGAGACTCGACCTCGACGTGAAGATCGAGACCAGCCGCATCGACGAGGGACCGGCGACGACGGTCCGCTTTCTCGACGTGAAGGTCACGGACATCTCGCGCGAGGGCATCGGCTTCGTGTCACCCGAGAAGATGGAGGTCGGCGCCATCTACAATGCCGAGCTCACGATCTGGACGAAGGAGGTCCTGCACACGATCTTCAAGGTCGTCCGCGAAAAGGAAACGGCCGGGGGCTACACCTACGGGGCCATCTTTGTCGGCATGAACGAAAGCGACGCCCTGAAGATCCAGATCTATGAGATGCTCGAAGAACGCGACAAGGCTTGAAATCATCAGAATAATATAGAGCGCTATGTATAGGCGCATTTGAAAAGAGGACGGCAGCATGAAACGATGGATGAAAAACCGGAGGACGTTTGCAGTCCTCTTTCTTTTGCTCTTCGCTCTGACTCTGGCTCCTGCCTTTGCTGTCTGCGCTGCGGCAGACACTACGACGGAAACGTCTTCCACGAATACGGACACATCGACGATCACCCTCGACAGCAACGGTCTGCCCGTCAAGCCATCTTCAGATGACGACGGCACGAAGCAGAAGCCGGGCGGAAACTTCATGGGCATGCCCTTCGACGTGCGCGAGTCGGCAAACCTCCCTGTTTACCTCATCATCACCTACCTCATCGGCATCGTAATCCCCGTCGTCGGCATCATCGCCCTCCTGCGTGCCAACGCGACGAAGGAATCCTCCCTGCTTGCAATAGCGGACGTCATCTGCATGTTTTATAACGCCGTCTACTTCCTCCACCTGAGTGTGGCATCCATGGCGGAAGCCATTCTGACTCTGAAGCTCTCCATGATGTGCAGCATGCTCTTCCTGCTCTTTTTCATGATGTTCATTGCGACGTACTTAGGTTTCCGCCATACGCCGCAGCCGATTGCCGTATACGGAGTGCTGACCGTCGCCACCATTGCCATTCTCTGGGACAACCGCTACTCCTCCCTCGTCTACAACAATATGTCCTACTCGACCTCCACGGCAAACGGCTACTCGCAGATCGAGTTCGATGAGGGCCTCCTCTATCTCGTTTCGGACGTATTGGCCATTCTGATCCTCGTCGCCCTCTTTCTCTCCTCCCTCGTCTTCTACAAAAAGAAGAACCAGGTCAAGGTCCGGCGGAATCTGCGGTCCGTCATGGCGGCTGTCCTCCTGAACGCTGCCATCATTCCCCTCGCTATCCTTTTCGATCGGGTATTTGACTTCCTGCCTGTCCTGGCCTCTCTCTCCATCCTGATCCTGACCGTGAACATCCTCCGCGGGGACTTCTTCGGCATCATCAATCTGGCGAGAAGCCGCGTCTTCGAGCAGATCAGCGACGGCTTCGTCACGATGGACACGGAAAACAAATACCTTGACTCCAACCGCTATGCCCGGGAGCTCTTCCCGGAGCTTCAGAACAGGCAGATCGGTGACGACCTCCCCGAGGACATCATGATGGAGTTCCGCCGGGGCTCGTCAACACCCGGTGCGGAAGAGGAGAATGCGGACCACGCGCGGCAGATCGGAGACCGCTACTTCCATACCTTCGTGACGCCGCTCACGGCCCTGTCCCGGGACGAGGTCGATCAGCAGATTTCCGACCTGCAGATCCATGCCATTGCAAAGATTGAAGAGTCCGGCAACTACGTGAAGCGCCACAAGGTCCTCGGGGTTCTCCTCTATCCTGCCATCTGCCTCATCGACTACACCAGGGGCGAGCGGATCGGACGGAAGATGTATGCAATCCGGCGGAATGCCAACCGCATCACGGGCTACTCCCTCCTCCTCGTCGACGTGACGGAGCAGCGCAAGCTCCTCATGCAGGCCCAGGAAGAACGGCAGAAGGCTCTCGACGCCGCAAAGAGCAAGTCCGACTTCCTTTCCAATATGTCCCACGAAATCCGGACGCCTATGAACGCCATCGTCGGCATGACAGAGATCATGATGCGGGAGGACCTGCCGGACGAAACGAAAGGGTATCTCACAAACATCAAAAATTCCGGAGCAGCGCTTCTTTCCATTATCAATGACATTCTTGATTTCTCGAAGATCGAATCCGGAAAGCTCGAGATCATTGAGGACAATTACGAGCCCATGTCGATGCTTAGTGACCTTTCGATGATTTTCCTGAACCGTATAGGGGAAAAGCCCGTCGAGCTCCTCTATGACATCGATCCCGCCCTGCCGAAAACCCTGTACGGTGACAATATTCGCGTCCGCCAGGTCATCACGAATATCGCAAACAATGCCATCAAGTTCACGGACGAAGGGTACGTCAGGCTTTCGATGAAGGTCGAAAAGAATATTATTGATGAGGATCCGACGGCCCTCCGCCTGACCTTCGCCATCGAGGATACGGGCCAGGGCATCAAGGAGGAAGACTTAGGAAAGCTCTTCGGCTCTTTCTCCCAGGTCGACACGAAGAAAAACCGGAAGAAAGAAGGCACTGGGCTCGGCCTTGCGATTTCAAAAAATCTCGTCGAGCGCATGGGCGGCCACATCACCGTGACAAGTATCTACGGTCAGGGCTCCGTCTTCAAGTTTGACATCATCCAGCATACCGTCACGGAGGAAGCCGCTGCGGAGGTCCGCGAAGAAAATCAGAAGCAGACGGTTTCCGGCGTCTTTGCGTCGGAAAATACCGCCCACGACTTCGAGGTCCTCTGCCGCCAGTACGCGATCACCCGAATCGACTTCGCTGACGTGGCCGCCGGAAAGGCCGTGCCTGACATGGTCTTCTGCGACTCTGCGACGCACGCGAAATATGACGGCATCTTCGACGGCGCCGGCGGGACGGCAAAGATCCGGCACGTCATCCTGAAGAACCCGATGACGGAGGAGACAGACACGAGGGAATTTGCCCTGAACAAGCCCCTCTACTCCCTGAACTTCTGCCAGATCATCAACCACGACACGGTAACCGCCTTTGAAACCCATGCGGAGACCATTGACTTCATTGCACCGGATGCGAAGATCCTCGTCGTCGACGACAATGACATGAACCTGAAGGTTGCGCGCGGCCTCCTCTCCCCGCTTCAGATGACGATTGACACCGCAACAAGCGGGAAGGAAGCCCTGGAACTCATAACCGACGGAAGTTATGATATTATTTTCATGGACCATATGATGCCGGAGATGGACGGTGTCGAGTGCACGAAGCTCATCCGCGGGCGCGAATCCGACTATATGAAGACCGTTCCCATCATCGCCCTGACCGCCAACGCCGTCGCCGGGGCGAAAGAAGAATTCCTCGCCGCCGGCATGGACGACTTCGTCCCGAAGCCCATCGAGATGACCACCATCTGCAAGAAGATCAAGGCCTTCCTCCCCCGGGAGAAGGTGAAGAAGCAGAAGGTGGATTTGAACGCCGATTTCAACGAAGAAGCCGCCGCCTTCCCCTTCCTGCCCGGCATTGACGTAAAGGAAGGCATCAAGAATTCCGGCTCCGCCGACATGTTCCGGGGCTTCCTCGGCGACTACTGCCGGCTCATTCCGCTCAAGGCGCAGAAGATCCGCGACTGCCTGAACGACGGTCTCACCCGCGACTACACGATCGAGGTCCATGCCTTAAAGTCCACTTCCCGCACCATCGGGGCCATGGCGCTCGGCGAAAAATTCTATCACCTGGAGCAGCTCGGCGATCAGAATAATATAGATGCGATAAACGCGGAAACGCCCGCTGTTCTTGCAGAATATGAAGGGATGAAGGAAATCCTCGCGCCGTATGCGGCAGACGATGACACCGAAAAGCGCGATGGCACGAAGGAGGAAGTGCTTGAGCTTCTTGAGACAATCAAGACAACAGCGGACGACTTCGACCTGGACGGCTGCGACGCGGCCCTGAAGGAGCTGAAGGAAATCAGGCTTCCCGATGATCTGACGCCCCACCTCACGAAGCTCGAAGCCCTGGTGGCCGACGTCGCAGCGGATGAGATCATGGAAGAGGCGGATGCGATGGCGGAGATAGTAAAGGAAGAAATGTAATGGAAGAAATCAAAGAACCGTATGCCTTTGTCGACGGCTCCTATAATGTTGCAACGAAGGTCTACGGCTGCGGCGGCTACGTCGTGGCAAATGGGGAAAGCTACCCCGTGCAGGCCTCAGGCGACGATCCCGAAATGGCATCGATGCGGAATGTCGCCGGGGAAATCCTAGGGGCGACGCTTGCCGTAAAAAAGGCGTTGGAGCTTTCGCTTTCCGAGCTCACCATCCTCTACGACTACACAGGAATCGAGTACTGGGCGACGGGGGCCTGGAAGCGGAACAAGAAGTATACGCGCGCCTACTACGACTTTATGCAGGAGGCGCAGAAAAAGATCCGCCTGTCCTTCGTCCACGTGAAAGCCCACACGGGGATCCCCGGAAATGAAGACGCGGACCGGATGGCGAAGGATGCCGTTGGGAATCGATAGAAAACTATAAGCCGGCACGATTTGAAAAGCTTATATCTGACTTTTCAAATCGTGCCAATTCTAGGCGGGAAACAGGCACCGCAATTGACTTTGGATACACCGCAAGTTTGCTATGCGGGTGCCAGTCCCCGCAGCCGGAGTGCTTGCACGGATGCCTCTTGAATGCTAGACTGTGAGCGAAACAAAAGCGTTTGCCGACGATGGTGAACGCGCATGTGATTTGTGAATATCCCGGGAGGGTTGTGATATGGATGAAGAAACGAGAGGGATGAACAAGATTCTCCTCATACAGAAGGGGAACAGCTATCTCGCGACGTCCCTTCTGCAGAATCTGAAGGACGGGGGCAGCGAGACCTTCTCCTGCCAGGCATCAGTCAACGACATCGCCGCGGCGAAAGCCTATGACTACAACGCTGTCGTCCTCTATGGCAGCCCGGACTTCGTCGAGGACGCGAAGGTCCTGACCTACCTTGCTGACAATCTCGAAGAAAACGATACACCCTACTATTGTATTGCTGACTCTACGGAGCTCGAAGTCTTCAAGAAGGTTCTGCCGCCCTCCTGCCGCCGGATGGAATTTCTCCGGCCGGTGAAAGTCGACGAAGTCGCCTTCAAAATCAACTTCGACCTTCTGAACAATGTCGGCGTCACCCACCGGAAAAAGATTCTCGTCGTCGACGACTCCGGCACCATGCTGCGAAAAATCAAGGGCTGGCTCGATGACCGCTACAAGATTACACTTGCGAATTCCGGCGCCCGGGCGATGAAGGCCCTCGCCCTGGAAATCCCGGATCTCGTCCTCCTAGACTACGAAATGCCCATCGTCGACGGCCGCCAGGTCCTCGGCATGATGCGGGATGAACCGGAATATGCCAAAATTCCCGTCATCTTCCTGACGGGAAAGTCTGACGCCGAGTCCGTGAAGTCCGTTCTCGACTTAAAGCCCGAGGGGTATCTTTTGAAGACTGAATCTCCGGAGAAGATCATCGGACAGATCGACGCGTTCTTTGAGAAGCAATCCTAGACTAACTTTCAGATTTTCCAATGTAATATTTTGTAAAACAAAAAAGCATCCCGTTTGGGGTGCTTTTGTTTTATTTCGGCATACAGGCCTAAACGCAAAAAGTGACTGGTGGATGGTTGTATTGAAGCCCCGGCTAAAACGCCATCCCGCCTCGGGGAATTGGTGGAAGTTTGAATTGAACTCAATCCTTTCACCTACGAATGGAATAAATTGTGGTGGATGGTTGTCCTAAAGTGCCTTTGAATGCCTAACAGTCTGGCCAAATTGGTGGAAGTTTGTTACAGAACCGCCTGTAGAACGCAGCAGACATCTCCGTTCTTATTTGCCATCTCAACAGTATAGACTGTGCCCATCTGCGTTTTCGCTCCGCCTGCAGTGCCTGCCTCACCATCAGCAGAACTTGTCTCCCTGCAGCAGGACATTGTCAGCGTCTCGCCCAGAAGCACCTGCTGGCGGTACTCGACGCGGAGGCGCTTCACCGCATGCTCATCAAAGGCATCGTCTGCCGCCTTCATCGCCATCAGGGCCCAGTCGATGTAGCGGGAATTGTTGAGGTGATGATTCGAATCCAGGTCGAAGGGCGTCACGGTGACGGAACCGGCGGGTTCAAAGACCGCATCTTTTGAAGGGCGGATTTTCCGTCCCAGATACTCCATATCAAACTTCGGGAACATCTCGTACCGCTCGAGAAAGAGCTCGGGAACCTTTGTCGGGACGTA
>OMTX01000125.1 GCA_900314085.1 uncultured Lachnospiraceae bacterium
CAGCATGGGGCGCTACGGCTGACCCGGATATGTTCCAGGTTTACTACAGCGATGTCGCAAACGGCGGCGCTAACCCCGGCGGATCCGAGTATATGACTCAGATCGCAGATCCCGAGCTTGATACGATCATCATGGATGCCCGTTCCCACACCGACCAGTCCTACCGGAAGGCGAAGTACAAGGCAGCCCTGGATATCATCAAGGATTGGGCGGTTGAGATCCCTGTATACCAGCGGAAGGAATGCACGATCTACTCGACAGAGCGTGTCAACATCGACACCCTGACGCCTGATGTAACCTCCTTCTACGGCTGGTCTTCAGAGATCGAGAACATCGAAATGAACTAATGTACTTAGCCTGATGCAGGTTTTGGCACAATTTCATAAGGCAGTCTGACTGCAGAAACACATGAGGGAATGCGGGGTTTGCTTTTGAAAGCGCCGCATTTCCTCTTTCTTTCTGCAGAGAAAAGTGCTATAAATATAACGTTGCGCCGATGTGTCAACGAGATGCGGACACATGTCCTTATGAGGCGGAACAAACCTGTATTCGGAGGAATGATTCATGCGAAAATATGTACTCAAGAGAATTCTGCTTTCGATAGTGATTCTCTTCTTTGTGGCGTTTCTGATCTATCTTCTGATGCGCTGCCTGCCGACGTCCTATGTCGAAAATCTGGCCCGGCAGAAGGCCCAGCAGCCCGGTTCCAAGTCCTATGAGGAGTGGATGGCCCAGCTGTCCGCTTCCTACGGCATGGACAAGGGCATCGTGGCCGGCTTCTTTTCCTGGGTGGGCAATGCGCTCCAGGGCAAGTTTGGGGATTCCTGGTACTACACGGTTCCCGTTACCCAGAAATTCCATGAGACGATCTGGGTTTCCGTCTATATGGGGGCGGTAGCGATGTTCTTTGAGATCATCATCGCAATCCCTCTCGGCGTCATTGCGGCAACCCACCAGTACCATACGTCCGACTATGTCATCTCCATCATTGCCATCGCCGGTATTTCCCTCCCGACCTTCTTCTTCGCTTCCCTCCTGAAGCTGGTCTTCTGCGTGAAGCTGGGTTGGTTCGATCTCTACGGTCTGACCGGGCGTACGTATAATCAGATGACATCTTTCCAGCAGGTCATGGACAAGGGCTACCACCTCTTCCTGCCCATCCTGGTGCTCATCGTCCTCAGTATCGGTTCTCTCATGCGCTATACGCGGACGAATATGCTCGAGGTTCTCGGACAGGACTATATCCGGACGGCCCGGGCAAAGGGTCTTCCCGAGAAAAAGGTCATCTATCACCACGCCTTCCGGAACACACTGATTCCCCTTGTCACCATCATCGGCGGTTCCCTGCCCGGCCTTTTCTCCGGCGCCCTGATCACGGAGACACTCTTCGGTATCAACGGAATCGGCTTTACTTCCTACAACGCCATGGTGAACGGGGATATTCCCTTCTCCATGTTCTACCTCGTATTTATGGCTGTGCTCACGCTTGCGGGCAATCTGATATCGGATATCCTGTATGCGGTTGTTGACCCCCGTGTCCGGGTATCGTAAAGGAGTCCGAAACAATGTCGCAAACAGATAACGAAAACAAAGATATTATTCTCGAAGAAAGCCCGGAGGCGGAGGACGCCATCGAACGGAATACAGAGTACTCCATCGGCGATGACCGCCGCGTCAAATCCCTGACGCCAGGCGCCCTCGTCCGCCGGCGGTTTTTCCGCAACAAGGTCGCCGTCATCGGCCTGTGGATTCTGATCTTCATGTTCATCTTTTCTTTCATCGGCGGTCTGGTTTCGCCTTACCGGCAGGATCAGCTTTTCTACCGGCAGGAAAAGGTGTCGAAGGACTTCGCCTACGCGAAGAAGAGCACGGACTTCCAGTTCCTTTCCCGGGATTCCAAGGTCTTCACCTCCGCCCAGCAGGCGGATATGATTGTCGCCATTTTCGATGAGGCGCCGACCTTCGATTCCATGGGGAACAAGTACCTGCTGAAGAAGGAGGGCAATGACTTCTATGCCGCCTACTCCGGTGGGCAGATTGTCTGCATTGCGTTCAAGTCAGGACTTACCGACCTCGAAGGCAAAGCCACGTTTGATTTCGATACGACGGTAGCAGCCCTTACGGCGGCGACGAACGGAGAGACCGCATTCTCTGTCGGCGGGAAGGACTATACGATCGATGAAGACGAGATGGTTTTCTGCGGAAGCGAGGAAGTCGGCACGATTTCCTCCTTCATCCTGAAGCCGGCTGAAAACGGTGTCTCCATTACGGCGGACCTCCGGAATCTCCTTCTCGAAGCGATTGAAAATGACGAGGAGACCGTGGAGGTCGATGCGGCTACCCAGGCAGAGCAGGCGGCCGTTGAAGAGACTGCTGCGGACCAGACTTCTGCAGACGGGAAAGACGGAGCGGCCGGCGAAGCCGCTGCCCCTGCGGATGCGGACACCAAGGTCGAGTATACGATTTCCTACGATCCGTCCAAACAGATCTGGACCATTCAGCAGGAGAAGGAGACGACGCGGTATGATTCCTATGCATCGCCTTCCCTGAAGCATCCTCTCGGTACAGATGTCAATGGTATGGACATGATGACTCGTCTCATGTACGGCGGCCGTGTTTCTCTCCTGATCGGCTTCATCGTCGAGTTCATCGCCGGCGTCATCGGCATTACCCTCGGCGGTATTTCCGGCTACTTCGGCGGCTGGGTCGACAACCTCATCATGCGTATCGTCGATATCTTCTACTGCATTCCGTCCATGCCCCTCATTATTATTCTGGGTGCTGTCATGGATGCCCTGCGCGTGTCTCCTACGATGCGAATGGTCTACCTCATGATGATCCTCGGCTTCCTGGGCTGGCCCGGCATGGCCCGTCTGGTCCGCGGCCAGGTCCTCCTCTTCCGTGAGCAGGAATTCATGATTGCGACGGAGGCAACCGGACTTTCGGCCCGCCGCCGGATTTTCAAGCACCTGGTGCCGAACGTCATCCCCCAGCTCATCGTCTCGATGACCATGGGCCTCGGCGATACGATCATTACGGAAGCCACCCTGTCCTTCCTGGGACTCGGCGTCAAGTTCCCCTTCGCATCCTGGGGAAATATCATCAGCGACGTCAACAATACCTACGTCCTGACGAACTACTGGTTTATCTGGATCCCTGCCGGCGTTCTGCTGCTGCTGACCGTCCTCGCCTTCAACCTCGTCGGCGACGGTCTGCGCGATGCCTTCGATCCCAGAATGAAGCGCTGAGAAGGCAGGGCGGAAATCAGAGAGAAGCGCTGTGCTTTCAGCAATCACCTTTGTGAGGACAGGTTTTATGGCAAAGAAGAATGAAGACGGCTATCTGACCCGGCAGGAAATCCGGCAGATATCCAAATACAACAAGAAAGTTACGGACGAGCTCGAGAAGAAGCACAAGCGGAAGAATGTTCCCGAGTCCGAGTATATGACTTCGATGCGGGATCCCGCGAACGAGGTGGAGTTTGACAACGTCCACACCTACTTCTTCACGGATGCCGGCACGGTGAAGTCCGTAAACGGCGTCTCCTTTGATATCCCGAAGGGGAAGACCGTCGGCGTTGTCGGGGAGTCCGGCTGCGGCAAGTCCGTGACGTCCCTCTCCCTGATGCGGCTCGTTCAGCGGCCTCAGGGGCAGACGGTCGAGGGCTCCATCCGCCTCAACATGGGCGACGGCAAGGCTATAGACGTCACCCAGGCGCCCGATGAGGTCATGGAAAAGATCCGCGGAAACGAGGTCTCCATGATCTTCCAGGAGCCCATGACGGCTCTGAACCCTATTTTCCGGATCGGCGCCCAGGTCGACGAGGTCATCGAGCTTCACGACGGGGCCGGCAAGTCCAAGGAGGACATCAAGGCGCGGACCATCGAGCTTCTGAATATGGTCGGCATCGCAAACTCCGAGGGCGTCTATATGATGTACCCCCACGAGCTGTCCGGTGGTATGCGGCAGCGTGTCATGATCGCAATGGCACTGGCCTGCAATCCCCGCATGATCATTGCGGATGAGCCGACGACAGCCCTTGACGTGACGATTCAGGCCCAGATCCTTGATCTCCTTCGCTCCCTGAAGGACAAGATCAACGCCTCCATCATGTTCATCACCCACGATCTCGGCGTCATCGCGGAGATGGCGGACTACGTTGTGGTAATGTACGCAGGGCGTGTCATTGAAAAAGGAACGGCGGCGGACATCTTCCACCATCCTTCCCACCCCTACACGATCGGCCTCATGGCTTCGAAGCCCGTCGTCGGGAAGAAGGTGGACAAGCTCTACT
>OMTX01000124.1 GCA_900314085.1 uncultured Lachnospiraceae bacterium
AAGAGAAGCAGAAGGCCGCGGAGCTGGAAGCCAAGAAGAAGGCGGCGCTGGCAGCTGCTGCTGCAAAGAAAAAAGCGGAAGCTGCAAAGGCGGAATAAGAGGGGTGCCTGGCTCCGCTGCCGGTCGAAGACCGGCTAAAGGTGCCTGGCTCCCCGACAATTTTCGGAGAGAAAATATGTGTGTAGCACTGCCCGGCAGGGTTTTGAAACTGAATAGCGATGCAGGCACAGCGACCGTCGACTTCAACGGGAACATCGTCGAAGCGCGGAGCGGCCTCGTGGACGTGGCGCCCGGCGACCGGGTACTCGTCCACGCCGGCGCCATCCTGCAGAAGATGAGCGAGAACGAGGGAAGCGAGATGGAAGACCTCTTCAAAGAGCTGGAAGCGTTTGGCAGCTAAAACGGGGACTGTTCTGACGCCTAACTAATACTTTCACCAAATGAGAGTTTATAGGGCGTCAGAGCTACCCCTTTGGCTGACGTTAATAACCATGAATATTTCTGATATCAAAAAATATCTGCACGACTATGATGGCCCCGATATGTCCATCATGGAGGTCTGCGGCAGCCACACGGCGGCGATAGCGAAGAACGGAATTCCGTCTCTGCTGTCGCCGCATCTTCATCTATTGAGCGGGCCGGGCTGCCCGGTCTGCGTGACGCCGTCCGCCTATGTGGACCGCCTGCTTTCCCTCGCGAAGGATCCGGGCGTCTGCATCGTGACCTTCGGCGACCTCATGCGGGTACCGGGTTCGACGCCCTATAACCTCTCCCAGGCCCGCGGCGACGGGGCCCGCGTCGAGATGGTCTATTCGCCGATGGACATCTTTCCTTTGGCTGCGAAAGAGCCGGACACGACCTTCATCTTCGCGGCGGTGGGCTTTGAAACGACGGCTCCGGTCTACGGATTGCTTGTCGACTACGCCGTGAAGCATCACATCCATAATGTAAAGCTCCTCACGGCGATCAAGACGATGCCTGAGGTGATCCGCCACCTGATGGAGAGCGGGGCGCCGATCGACGGCTTTCTCGCCCCCGGCCACGTGTCTGTTGTGACGGGCGTTCATGTCTATGAGCCGATTGCGAGGGACTTCTCCATCCCCTTCGGTGTGTCCGGCTTTTCCGGGGAAGAAATATTGCTGAGTCTCTACGGCATTGTAAAAGCCCGCGGGCAGGGGCGCGTCATGAATTTCTACCCCTCCGTTGTGAAGGAGGACGGAAACCCGGAAGCAAGAGCCCTCTTTGAAACCTATTTCGAACCGGCGGACGCCTGCTGGCGGGGGATGGGGACGATTTCCGGCTCCGGAAGAGAATTGAAAAAAGATTATTCATGGCTCGACGCGGGAAGCGAAGGACTCGACCGGGATACGAAGGCAAACCCTGCCTGCTCCTGTGACCGGGTTCTCATGGGAAAGATCAGCCCCATGGCCTGCCCCCTTTTCGGCCGCGCCTGCACGCCCGCGAATCCCCAGGGCGCCTGCATGGTGTCGACGGAGGGAAGCTGCTTCAGCTGGTATGTGAATAAACGCGGGTAGGAGAAAACAATGGAAAAAATCACCATGCTCCAGGGTTCCGGCGGCGCGGCCACCGCAGCCCTGATTGACGAAATATTTGACAGCGCCTTCTCGAATCCCGTGCTGGACGCGATGGAGGATGCGGCGGTCGTTCCGACTCCCGCCGGGCAGATTGCCCTGACGACGGATTCCTTTGTCGTGACGCCGGCGGTCTTCCGGGGCGGCGACATCGGAAGGCTCTCTATCTGCGGAACCGTGAACGACCTCCTGATGCGGGGGGCAATTCCCAAGTACATCACCTGCGGTTTCATCCTCGAAGAGGGCGTGGAAGTGAGCCTCCTGAAAAAGGTCGTCGCCTCCATGGCGGAGACTGCCAAAGAAGCGGGCGTGACCATCGTCGCCGGCGACACGAAGGTCGTGAACGGACATGGGGAGATATACATCAACACGGCAGGAGTGGGTTTCGTTCCCGTGCAGGGAACTGGGGCAAGGGGGACTGGCTCCCACGGTGAGCGAAGCGAGCAAGGGGCCTGTCTCCCCTCAGAAAAAATAATCTCCGCCAGGAACGCTGCCCCCGGCGACGCCATCCTCGTCTCCGGCACGATGGGGGACCACCACGCGGCCATCCTGTCTGAGCGGATGGCGATTGAAACGGACATTGAATCCGATAACGCGCCTTTGGTCGACATCGTGAAAAACCTCCTCGAGGCCGGCCTCCATATCCATGTCCTCCGCGACATCACGCGCGGCGGCCTCGGTACGGTTCTGAACGAGCTGGCGGAAGCGTCAGGCGTTTCCTTCGAAATTGAAGAGAGCACCATCCCCGTCTCTCCCAAGGTCCGCGACTTCTGCGGCCTTCTGGGGCTCGATCCCCTCTATATGGGAAACGAGGGAAAGCTCGTCTGCATCCTGCCGGAAGGGGAAGTGGATGCGGCCCTCAACATCATGCACAGCAGCAGGTATGGGGAGAAGGCAGCGAAGATAGGAAACGTCATGCGGTCGGGACAAGGGGACAGCACCGCACGTCCCTCGCGCGAACGCTCGGGACATGTGGCACAGTCCCCGTTTGTCCCTCGCGTCGTCGCTACAACCCCCATTGGCGGGCGGCGCATCGTCGGCGTGCTGGAGGGAGAGGGATTGCCGAGGATCTGTTGATGTCATATCTACTTATTCCACTGAATTTTTCAGTCTCTTTGGGAAAGGCACCGTTTTAGGTCTTGATGAGGAACCTGAAGATCTGAAGGCTGCTCTTACACAGTTTCAGCTTGAGATGGAAGAGGGCGAAGCGTCTATTTGCAACGGCGGAACGGTTTCAGCTGAAAAAATGAGGGAGGAGTTGGGAATATTGACTCAAAATATTAAATAAAAATTAAAAAAACGAAAATATATTGAAATTCACTCTGTACCATATTATACTCCCTGTATCTTCTGCAGGATCCTGCAGAAATCATTCATTCATACTTTTCTTGGCGATATGAAGATATTACGATTTCTTTGATGCGGGAAGGAAAGCCTTCAAAGCTTATGGGCTGGTTCCTGAAGGAAAAAAGTAATATTGAAGAAACCGCTCCCGGGGTTTATTATATCAGCGAGGGAGTGACCATATTTCCTACGCAAGTGATAGTGTCGTCCGAACTCGATGAAACGCACCACCTGTGGCTGAAGTCCCTTACCCGGCAGATGAGTGACCGGGTTGGGAAGGAGCTCGTGACAGCAGCCGAGACAATGAAGGAGAAGCAGGACAGGGAAAATTCCGACTCCGTGATGCGGTTGGCAATGGATGAAAACGAGGCTCTCTTTGAACGATTGAAGGAGGCGTCTGTAATGAATGAAGCATTATTGAGACTGATGAGGCCGGAGATGGAAGCGGCTACAGCAAAGGCTACGGCAGAAGGCCGTGCGAAGGGGCGGCAGGAAGAGAGAAAAGCCACTTCCTACACCCTGCAGCAGCTTCTCGCCGCAGGGCGGATGGATGATCTGAAGCGCGCTGTCAATGACAGCGATTATATGGATCAGCTGATTGAGGAGTTCTGCGGGAAAAAGCAGAATTGAGAAGAATACTTGAGCGGGGCAGCACTTTTGTTGCCCCGCTTTTTTTGCATCAACTCATAGTTTTACATCGAATCTACTATTTTCGAGCGTTTCACACTATTTTCACATCTCTTTTTCCCTCGGGTTCAGCCACCGGTTGAACCTCTTTTTCTTCCCTGATACGTGAAAACGTGGTAAAAAGTACAACGTATGGTTGAAGCGCAGGGGACTGGCTCCTCGAGGCATCCTTCAACAGCTGAAGAGTTCGTTGAGGTGCCTGTACCCGTCCCGTGTTTTTAGCTTGCAGCCGCTCCAGTCAGGAGTCAAAAATGCCAAACACACATTCGATTTCGGGGGAGACTGTCCGAAAACTAGCGCCTTGACCTGTCTATAAATCGGTAACAACACCTTACGGTGTTTTACATAAAAACTGTTCCTTGAAAACTGAATAAAGTACGCAAAACCCTTATAAAATAAGGTGCTCGACCACCAAATGAGGTATAATAAAAGTATCAAAACCACATCATTTGGAGGCTCTTCATGCCATACATTCCCGAAGAAAATCGAGATCAGCTTATGGTGTGCTCCCTGGATTCTTTAGTGGATCCGGAGAGCGATGCCAGGCTGATCGATGCGTTTGTTGAAAGTCTGGATCTGAGCAAGTTTGAAATCAAGGCTGATACGGCTGCTGAAGGCCGGCCCAGGTACAATGACCGTGCCATGACAAAGCTTCTGATCTACGGATACGAGAACGACATACGTTCATCCCGGAAACTGCAGAAAGCCTGCAGGATAAACATGGAAGTGCGTTGGCTTATGAAGGGGCTGGAGCCTGACTTCAGGACAATCTCTGATTTCCGCAAGAACAACATCACGTCGATGAAGAAGATCTTCCGGGAGTTCAACAAACGGCTCTCTGAAGTGGTCCACTGGGGCTTTACAGCCATAGATGGATCCAAGTTTCAGGCCTCTAATTCCAAAGACAATAACTTCACTAAGAACAAGATCGACGACCGAGTCAAATGGCTTGATGAGCATGCAGAAGAATATCTGAGACTTCTTGCAGAGGCAGACAGCGAAGACGAGCAGGAGCCCGGCAGCCTCACCAGAGAAGAACTGGAAGAAAAACTGCAGAAGGCCAGGGAACGCCTCGCACGGTATGAAGGTTATCAGAAACTCATGGAGGAAACCGGGCAGGCGCAGCTGTCGCTTGTTGACGCAGATGCAAAGCTGATGAAGAACAAGAACGGCTTTGCAGTCGCCTATAATCCGCAGACGGCAGTAGATTCTGAAACACATATCATCCGGGATTACCAGATGACGAATCAGGTGACCGACCACAACCTCATTGATTCTACAATGTCTGAGATCAAGAAGGAAAGCGGCGACCAGGTCATCGATGCAGTAGCCGACAAAGGCTATGTGTGCGAAGAAGATATGGTCCGCTGTCTTGAACAGGGCATCCGCCCGCATGTGATCACTGATGATGGTCAAGATGCATACGAGATCGAGATCCCATACAGTGATGAGAGCGGGGATCCGGAAAGCACCAAGGCCGAAGAACTCAGGAAGTGCATTCATAACGGTGTCATACCCAAAGCCTATGCCGATGTGATCACGGACATGAAAGTCAAAGAGGCACGGAGGCTTGTCAAGGACGAAGAAGAAAAACCGGAAGCGGATCGTCAGTATGGCACAGAAGATGAGATGCTAGCGAGAGCCAAGGAAGGCTACTTCGTCCGGGATCCTGAACGGAATCTTGTCTACTGCCCGGCCGGAGAGATCCTCCGGCAGAAGTGTGTAAAGAAAAACGGAAACATCCGGTACGCAAACAAGAATGCCTGCCGGCACTGCAAGTTCCGGAACAAATGCTATAAGGGCAAGAATGAATGGAAGGAGATCGACTTCTCCAAAGATACACTTGAAAAGCCCTGTACGGACTGGCTGAAGGCCGAAGGCAGGACGCCCGATAGAAAAGGCGTCAAAAAGTGCAAAGGCCACTACGAGAAGATCCGTGTCGTGAAGTTCAAACTGAAGCCTGACAGAGAAAAGACTTCCAAACGGCTGTGTCTTTCCGAGCATCCATTCGGGACCATAAAAAGAGCAATGGGATCGGGTTTCTTCCTCCTGAGAAGAATGTGGAAGGTCGATGGGGAGTTTGCACTCCTATGCCTTGGGTACAACCTGAAGAGGTCGAAAAACCTTCTCGGATTTGCCAAAATGAAGGAGCTGATGGCCCTAGCCTGAAGCGATAAATGCGTATTTTATTCAGTTTTCAAGGAACGGCGTGAGAAAGAATCTCATGCTGTTTTTTGTTACCTGAAGATTAGAAAATCAACTCAGAAAAGTGGCCTGAAACCGCGAAAACACAGGGTTTTCGGACAATCTGAGGGGGGGGAAATGCAACATCACGGCTCACAGTTCCACGCTCTTTCCAGTTCCAC
>OMTX01000133.1 GCA_900314085.1 uncultured Lachnospiraceae bacterium
GCAGGGCTCCCTCAATATCTCCAATCAGTGTTCGGACGATAGCCTGATCACCGTAGGCTCTGTGTATACCGGGGAACTGAAGGTCACCCTGATGGGACTCGGGCTTCCGAGGGGGACACTTAAGAACGTTCCGGTCACCCTCTCCATTGGTCTGAAGGTCGGTGAAGGATACGAGGATGTGCCTGTGGGGATCTTCTCCGTCAGCGAGGCAGACTGGGGCGCAAGCGGCATCGCCATCACGGCATACGATGCCATGGCCCGGTTCGATAAGGTTGCCGCAACAGATATCTTTACGGCAGGAAGCATCTACGAGTTCCTCACGACCTGCTGCAAGTCCTGTGACGTCCCGCTCGGGATGACGGAGGAGGAACTGAAAGCCCTGCCGAATGGAAAGGATACCCTTTCCCTTTATAAGGACTCGGACATCGAAACCTTCCGGGATGTGGTCTCCTGGTGCGCGGCCACGACGGCCTGCTTTGCCACGATCGACCGGAAGGGGCAGCTCGTCTTCCGTCCCTACGGCGGAGAGCCCATTGACACCATCGACACGGAGCACCGCTTCGAGGGTGGGAAGGTCTCCGACTTTACGACAAGGTATACCGGGCTCTATGTGACGGATGCGGGGGATAAGGCTTCCAGGTACTATTCCCTCGACCCCGATGATGGCCTGACCTACGACCTGGGGACCGATCCCCTGCTCCAATATGGCACCGAAGAAGGCAAGGAGCAGCAGAGGAAGGCCCTGCTCGATGGCCTTTCAAAGATCGCCTACACCCCCTGCGAAATCAGCCTGGCGCCGGATATTTCCTATGACCTGGGCGATGTACTCACCCTGACGGGCGGGATCGCCGGAGACTCCGTCACGACCTGCGTGACGAAGATAGACTTTACCTATAACAGTTCGGTAAAGATCACCTGCGTCGGGAAGGATCCTGCTCTGGCAACCGCCAGGTCAAAGGTGGATAAGAACCTCGCCGGGCTGATGTCAAAGACGGATGAGGACGCGGTCCATTACTACGACTACGAGAACGACCAGGACATCGACATCGGAGATGGAAAGAACCTGCAGGTGATCTCCATCCGATACGCCACGTCCAAGGCGAACCACGTGGCCTTCTTCGGCGAACTGCTGCTGGACGTCGATACGGATGCCACGGCAATCGTGAAGGCTACCTACTATCTCCTGGACTCGGAGTTTACGTCCTTCCACCCCGTGGAGACTTACGAGAAAGGGCAGCATGTCCTGAACCTTATCTTAAACTGGCACGCCTCGGCGAACGTCCTCGGCTCCTTTGCCCTGTGGCTAAGCGTGACGGGTGGGAGCCTTCACATCAAGAAAGGACATATAAGAGCTTTCATCGAAGGCTTAGGACTTGTCGGCGAGGGCGACTGGGACGGTACCATCAAGGCAGAAGATGTCGTGCCGGAATATGACCTTACGAAGACGCTGCCCATCGTTCCGTTTACGGACACGCCTGTTGTCTCCTTCCCCGCGGCAAACGACGCGGGACCGACCGATATCGTCCCCGATCTCTCACTTTCCTGGCTTATCAGGAAGATGCCTACAGACGAGCAGACGTCTCCTACGTTCTGGAAGTGGTTTACGACACTCGATGACGAGAAGATGTCCTACGACAAGACGAAGATCGAGGTGAAGAACAACGCCTGGAAGTTAAAGACCGATGTGACGGTGGGCGAGATGCTGACGCCAGACATCGAGGTCGATGCCATCATCGGCGGCGGCATGTGGTGCGACAGCCGGTCTGTCACGTTCCTTGCATCCTTCGACTCGGGGAAGACCTTCCTCGAGTTCTCGGACGGGACATGGCATGATCCGGACGCCACGAAGGAGACCATCGGAACATTCGGAGCGGCCTTCAACGAGATCACGGAAGAAGAATGGGCGACGAAGCTGCAGGGACATGTGATGATAAAAGCCATCATCCACGATTCGGGGACGGTCTCCGAGATCGGGCTTCAGATAAAGGAGGAAAGAGATGCTTAAAGGACATACGAAGGTGGAGCTTTTTGATGCCCTGACGGGCAAAAAGCAGGAAGAGGTGGAGAAGGACAACCTTGTCACGAACGCGGTGCAGTACGCACTTGCATTTATCGGCAGGGCGGAGAAGTCGCCGGACGAGGTCCTTATCCCGCTCGCCAAGAAAGGACTGGGCGGCATCCTGCTTTTTGACGGGACGCTGGAAGAGGACGTGAACAATACAGCCTTCCCGGCATCCGTTCATCTGGTCGGATACTCCGACCGGACGACGAACAGCGACATCGCGATGCGGGGCTCCTTCAATTCGCTCGAGTCCCACCGGACGGCAACGGGCTATGTCTCCGTATGGGACTTCTCCACGTCCCAGGCGAACGGGACGATCGATCACGCTGACAAAGTACCACATCACGCATGGGAAGAAGGCGACGGTCGAGAAGTCAGCCGATGGCGCGCTTGTTACTCTGCCGGGCGTACATCTGCACCCCCTTGAATATGATTACAATCCCAGGATTGCCGGACATTATCTTTATTATCTTGAAAACGGTGGGAAGGCAGTTTACATCATCGATATCGATAACCCTGCAGATGTGCGAAGGGTACCGATAGAAACGAGCTCAATGAACTATCTTTATTCCGGCATTTATACTGGGGGCGTTTGGTACACTCACGGAAGCTATGCCGGGATCCTTTATGAGGATGGAAGCTTCGTGGAAGAACGTATTGATCGCATTTCAGCGCCATATCAAGAGGTGTTTGACGGAAAGGTGTGCGGCGCGTGCATGGGAAGCTACGGCTATGATCCTGCCGTCAGCATAGGAATGACCGCCTACCTCGGCACCATCAATAACCTGCAGACGCCTGTGAAGAAGACAGCCTCGCAGACAATGAAGATCACCTACACGCTGACCGACGCGTCAGCACAGGAAGCCTGAGCAGTCAAAGCGGCTGCTCTTTTTATTGCCTAAAAAAGGAGGACGCTTATGAAAGACTTTTATCACTTGACACAGATGGCCTTCACCGCAGTCGGCGGATGGCTGGGATGGTACCTGGGAGGAGGAGACGGTTTGCTTTACGCATTGATCACGTTCGTGGTCGCGGACTATATCACGGGAGTTTTCTGCGCGGTGGCGGATAAGAAACTGTCCAGCGCAGTCGGGTTCAAAGGGATCGCACGGAAGGTGCTGATCTTCATGCTGGTCGGCATCGGGAACATCGTCGATGTCTACGTCATCAAGCAGGGCGCGGTGGTGCGGACGGCGGTCATCTTCTTTTATATCTCGAACGAAGGCATCAGTCTCCTTGAGAATGCCGGACACCTCGGCCTACCTATCCCCGGGAAACTGAAAGAGGTCCTGGAGCAACTCCACGACCGGGCGGAAGCGACGGACAAGACGGAAGAGTGAGAGCGTTTCCTAAAACACAGTCAGTAGAAACGATCCCAAGAAGAAAACAGATATTAGTTGACAGAATTGGAAGATGTGCATACAATAATTTTTGCAGGAAGCGCACCTGCAGAACACAATATGTTTCTTCACAAACAGTTCTTCTGCGACCTCCTCCCTATGATCAACCTACGCGGAAGAACACCCCACCTTCACTTTGCAGTTGGCAATTGCTGCAGAAGGAAGAAAAAGGCCCATCAGATGAGACGGCAGCTCATA
>OMTX01000123.1 GCA_900314085.1 uncultured Lachnospiraceae bacterium
AGGCTTGAGTGGAACGGTTAAACGAAGTTAGTGTAACTTTTTTGCAGAGTTAACAAAAAACTGTGGAAAAAAATACAATAGCTATAAAGGTGTAGGTCCTAGAGGAGAGCATTTAATGACGATAAAGGAATTGGCCGAAATTAGCTGTTTGAAGGAAAGGACAGTAAAGTGAAATTTAGATAAAGTGCCTGGCGTTGAAATTGGAGAGTCTGAAATTCTCATTCCTGATGGAAGCAGGTATCCGTTTGATGTTCATCGCTATCGATTTGATAATATTGGAAAAAGAAGAATTGCTTTATTAGGGGCGACAGACCAACTGAGATATGTAGATTCAAAAATGCTTCATATGTCGCAGATGGAATTTGAAGAAATGGTCAGCGAATTAGTACAAGCTGGCTTCTTAAGAAAGAATGGCAGCGGAAATCCTTTTGGCGCAAACAGTTATAATACAACGATAAAATATCAGGAGGAGTGTTCTCCGCGTAAAGCTCAAGGAAAAGCGATAGAGATAATAGCGAGTGCGGTTGCTGCAGCGGCAGTTCAATTGGCAGCAGGAGTTGTTTAGGAGTTATCCTGTCATTCAGTCATAGATAATTTTAGAGTTACAAGACGGTCGAATATCGGCCGTCTTTTTTCGACAGGTTTGAGAAATCATCGTTCACATAGTATAATGAAATCAAATATCGGCTGTTTCCGTTCGGGTAGAAAGGCGGAATATTATGTGCCAGGTATCTTTTAGCATTCCAAATGAAGTTCTTTACGATACCCATATGTCTGTAGACGATGCAGTGAAATTCTCCAGAGGAATGGCGGCTCTTGGGTATTATACGCGAAATAATGTTTCAATCGGTTACTGCGCTCAAATTGCCGGAATGACGGAAGAAGAATTCATGGAGTTCCTTGGGCAGAACAAGGTTGATGTGTTCCGCTTTTCTGATGACGATGAGCTGTTGAGGGATGTTCAGAATGCGTAAGGTCATTATCAATTCAACGCCTCTGATTGCCCTCTGCAAAGCCGGTCGTCTGAACCTTCTGAAGACGATGTACGGAGAAGTAACGATACCGGACGCGGTCTTCCGTGAGGTTACCGAGAAGAATGATTTCGTACAGAAAAGCATTGTTGAAAATTCCGATTGGATCCGTATCGGTCATGTTTCAGCGGATGCCGATCGGAAGATGTACAAGGCGAAGCTTCATGACGGTGAAGTTGAAGTAATGATCCTCGCGCAGGAAACCAACGCAGATTTGGTTGTCATTGATGATCTGGAGGCTAGAAAAACGGCGGAATACCTGGGCCTGACACTGACGGGAACAATCGGGATACTTTTGAAAGCCAAGCAGTTAGGACATCTTGATCTGGTTTTGCCGGTGATACGGGAAATGGAAAAGCAGCATATTTATTTTTCAGATGCGTTGATTTCTCAAATCCGACAACTTGCAAAGGAATGACCCTCTCCGGGTTTTGTATTAGAACATTTATTGACTATCATCAATTAATTTATATCATTTGAGGAATCGCATCTTCTTCCCTATGTTCGTCAACTAGAAAGTGAGCCACGGAGGGCAGTTGAAATTTGGGACAGCTGGGTTCTGTGAGGAGAGGCGCTCATGGCAAAGCAGGTAACTGCATATTTCTCTGACTATATTGATTTTGACCTGGAGACCACCGGTCTCTATCCGGACAAGGACAGTATCATTGAAATTGGGGCAGTGAAGGTCCGCAATCACGAAGTCGTGGATCAGCTGGATATCCTGGTCAATCCGGGCTTTCCGATTCTGACGAAGATCGTTCAGCTGACCGGGATTACGGATGAGATGGTCAAGGATGCGCCGAGTATTGCTGATGCTCTTGCCACCTTCTATGATTTCATAGGCGATGACGTCATTATTGGCCACAACATCCATCGCTTCGATATTCCCTTTGTGAAAAATGCCGCAGAAAAGTGCGGGAAAAAATTATTCATGAACCGATATATTGATACGCTGCCCCTGTCGCAGGCCCTGTATCCGGAAATGAAGAGCCACTCCGAAGAGGCTCTCGACGAGCGTTTTGGAGTCGTCAATCATGGTGCGCACCGGTCGGTGAACGACTGCATGGCGAACCAGCAGATCTACGAGATCATGGGAAAGGAATTCGAGGAGCGGAAACAGAGCCTCCGGATCTGTCCGAAATGCGGGAATCTTCTCCTGAAGCGGAAAGGGAAGTACGGCGACTTCCTGGGCTGCAGCGATTATCCGGAGTGCAGGTATACGGAGAATCTATGATTGTTTTTGCGGGAGGCCGCGATGACAAAAAGTGAACTCCAAAAGAAGACGGTTGAATACCTTTTGACACAGCCTTCCGGTATGCGGCTGACCATGATGGACGCAGTGACGGCGGCATGTTCCGGGGAAACCGTTGACAGTGGTCTGCTGACCTATTCCCTCTTAGATGACATCATTGAAGGCGCCGAGGAGAAAGGCCTGATCCTTGATTATGGTTCGCAGGACGAGCTGGGGAATAAACCATTTGCGGTGGATTTTGTAGTGCGGAAGAAGCGATAATTCTTATGAGTACCGAATCCAGTGAGCTGAAAACAGCACCAATTCCCCGCCTGTTTTGGAAGATGGCGCTCCCTGCTGTAGTTGCCCAGGTGATCAGCCTTCTTTACAACATCGTTGACCGAATCTTCATAGGGCATATTGCCGGCGACGGGACGGCTGCACTGACCGGCGTTGGCCTTTTTATGCCGATCCTGATGTTGATCGAGTCCTTTGCAATGCTTGTCGGCAGCGGTGGCGCCCCGCTGGCCTCGATGCGGCTTGGACGGGAAGAGAAGGAGAGGGCGGAAGCAATCTTAAATACATCCTTCCGGCTGCTGCTGATTTTTTCAATCGTTCTGACACCGGCATTTTTCATTTTTGCACCACAACTCCTGATCTTCTTTGGAGCTTCATCAGAGACGCTTCCATTTGCTCTGACATATGCACGGATCTATATCCTTGGAACGGTAACGGTCCTGTTTACTTATGGGCTGAATACTTTTATATCAGCTCAGGGCTTCGCAGCAACGGCTATGCTTTCGACTGTTATCGGAGCCATGATCAATATCGCTCTTGATCCGGTTCTGATCTTCGCTTGTCATTTGGGAGTGGCCGGGGCAGCGATTGCTACGGTTGTGTCACAGACAGTCAGTGCAGTCTGGGTGCTGACCTTTCTTTGCGGGAAACGTTCCGGCATCAGCATTCGTCTTCATGCAGAAAAGATGAACGGTCGGACAATCCGGGCAATTCTTGCTCTCGGTGCTTCGACCTTTGTGATGATCTCGACAGAAAGCCTTCTGTCCATGGCCTTCAACCATTCTCTGGAAAGGTACGGCGGGGATATGGCGGTAGGTGCCATGACGATAATTACAAGCGTTGCCTCCCTGATCTCCATGCCGGTGAACGGGTTCGCTCAGGGTGCCGCTCCGATCATCAGCTATAACTACGGTGCAGGAATAAATGACCGGGTCCGGAAGACTTTCCACATCCTTCTTGCCACTTCTGTGGTTTATGCAGGAATCTTCTGGGCAGTGATCCAGCTGGCACCCGGATCCCTTGCCCATATCTTTACAAATGATGGCCAGCTGCTTTCCTACACGGTCTGGGCGATGCACATCTATTTCGCAGTGATCATCACAAACGGATTTCAGATTTCCTGCCAGCAGTCCTTTGTTGCTCTGGGACAGGCAAGGATTTCTCTCCTTCTGGCTCTGTTCCGGAAGATGGTGCTTCTGATCCCATTGATATTGATCCTGCCGCATTTCCTGTCGGATAAGGTCTTTGCAGTCTTCCTTGCAGAACCGATCTGTGATGTAACAGCTGCGGCAGTGACCACTATTGCATTTGTGCTGAAGTCAAGGAAGATCCTAATGGACACCAGTGCGCGTTCACATTAAACTTTGGCAGAAGAGTCGGCATTCGTAACCGCTCGCAGAGAAAGCTTTAGTCTCTGCGGGCGGTATTTTTGATTTTTCGGCGGATGGCGGCGATTCGTGTTATAGTATATGCGCACGGACGCGTTAGGAAATTAGCCGCTTCGCGGCACGCGTCCGGCGCTTGCGGAAACGTCTGAAGCCGTTTCCGATAAAAAGCGCTGCGGCAGTCCGTTCTGCCTCCCTAGAAATGTTACGGAAGACGCTTGCCTCTCGTACCGGACAGGCTGCTGCGGCGTTTTTTTGGAGGAAGAATAATGTTTACAAGCGACGACATCGAAGTATTCACCCAGTCCAGCATCCGCATCACCGACCGCGGCCGGCGGATCTATCTTGATCCCTTTCAGATGCAGGAAGAGCCGCACGATGCGGATTTCATATTGATCACGCACGACCATTACGACCACTTCTCACCGGAGGACATCGCGAAGGTGACGAGCGGGGAATCCGTTCTTATTATTCCGGAGAAAATG
>OMTX01000122.1 GCA_900314085.1 uncultured Lachnospiraceae bacterium
TTTTTGAGGATCTGCAGAATATCCCGCTGGGCGGCAGGATCCAGAAAAGTCGTCGGCTCGTCAAGGACGATGGTATCGCATTCCTGGGCGAGAACCATGGCGATGAAGACTTTCTGGCGGACACCGCCGGAAAGGGTGTCGACGGAAGCGTCAGCGAGATTAGCGATTCCAACAGCTTCCATCGCATCCTTCACTGCCTTCCGGTCCGCAGATCCCATGCGGCGGGCGAATCCCAGGTAGGGGAAGCGGCCGTGCTCGACCAGGGTATGGACGGGGATGGCCGGGATGACGGACCTCACCTGGGGCAGGAAGGCGACGCGCTTTGCCCGCTCGTTTCCGGAGAGGGATGTGAGATCTGTTTCATTCAGAAAGACTTTCCCGGCAGCAATTTCCGATAGTCCGTTCAGGCACTGCAGCAGCGTTGTCTTCCCGCAGCCGTTCGGCCCGAGAAGGACGGAAATCTTCCCTGTTGGGAAGGCCAGAGAAATATCCTGCAGAATTTCTGTCCGCCCTGCGCGGACGGTTACGTTTTCAAAGCGGATGGCATCGGACATAATTTCTTCTATCTCTTAAAAAGGGGACAAATGCAAAATTCCGGGCACGATTCGCAAAGCATATATTTAACTTTGCGAATCGTGCCAATTCATGCTGCAATCCTCCTTCCGCCCCGCTTCCTGAGCAGCAGGAAGAGGAAGAAAGGCCCGCCGATGAAGGACATGATGATGCCGGCGGGCAGCTCGTAGGGGGCGGCAATGAGGCGGCCGAGGAGGTCGCAGAGCAGACAATAGGAGGCGCCTGCGAGACCGGAAGCCGGAACGAGGATCCGGCTGTCATTTCCGAAGAGGCGGCGGCAGATGTGGGGGACGATCAGACCGACGAAGGACAGAAGCCCTGCGTAGGAGATGACCGCCCCGGCCAGCAGGGATGACAGTGTCAGAAGCAGAAAGCGCGTGGCATTTACATTCATTCCGAGGGAGCCTGCGATGTCGTCTCCCAGGGAGAGGACATTCAGGTGGCCGGAGAAGAGGATAGTCAGCAGGAAGACAGTGATGATGATGACCAGGGGCAGACGGACATCCCGCATGGAGATGCCGGCGACTGAGCCGACCAGAAAGGTGTTGATATTCAGGGCGATGTCGTCGTCCAGGATTTTGATGAGATTCATGGCGGCGGACAGGAAGGCGGAGACCGTGATGCCCGCAAGGATGACGGTGGTGCGGGAGGAGCCCGAGCCAAGGGCGAGGGCGAAGATCAGCAGGGAAGTAATGAGTGCCCCGGCGAAGGCAAAGACAGGGCGGACGCTGATGGCATCCGGCAGAAGGACCATGGAGAGCATCACGGCAAAACCCGCGCCGGAGTTGACGCCAATGGTATTGGGGGAGGCCAGGGAATTGTTCATGACGTTCTGCAGGATGACGCCGGCCGTTGCGAGACCTACGCCCGCCCCGATGCATCCGAGAACCCGGGGAAGACGGACAGAGACAATCAGTATGTAGGCTGTCCCCTCCCGGATGCGGCCTGTCATGACACCGAGGGCTTCTCCTGCAGGAATGTCCACACTTCCGAACCAAAGCCCGAGAAAGGAAGAGACAAGCAGGAGCAATATCAGTATAATGAAGAGCAATACCGTTTTCTTTTTCATGCCTGCTATTTTAGCATGATAATTAAGCCGTGTCTGCGGAATTTTGACGGGATTTCCGGCGGATGATACGCCTCGTGGCGTTTATGGAAACAGGATGTAAAAAAACAAGGAGGATTGGAATGAAGAAAAGAATTCTGGCTGCCCTGTTGACAGCGGCTCTGGCATTGACCGCGGTTTCCTGCGGAAGCACATCCGCAGGAAAGGAGCCGGACGAGGGCAAGACGGAAGATGCTGTTGCGACTGCGCCGGGAGAAGTGACCTTCTACGACGACCTGAACAGGAAGATCGTGCTGAACAATCCGCAGCGGGTAACCGTCCTCCTCGGGAGTTTCGCTGATGTCTGGCAGTCGGCAGGAGGCACGATTACTGCCACGGTGCATGAGTCCTGGAACAATGATCAGGTGACGCTGGATGAAAATGTCATTGATGTCGGGGATTTTGAGCAGCCGGACCTGGAGCAGATCCTGGCATCTAAGCCGGATTTCGTCATTGCGACGAGCAGCCTGGACAATCAAAAGGCCCTGCAGCAGCAGTTTGAAGACGCAAATATTCCCGTGGCCTACTTCGGCGTGACGAATTTCGACGACTACCTGCATATGCTGAAGGTCTGCACGGATATCACAGGACGCAAGGATCTCTACAAGGAAAACGGGACGGACATAGAGGATGAGATCAAGTCCCTGCGCGCCCGCATTACCGGCGAAGACCCGTCGGTTCTCGTTGTACGGACAAGCGCCAAAGCGGGTGTAAAGGCCAAGGGAAGTGAAGGCACCGTGCTTGGAGAAATCCTGGCGGACTGCGGCACGCGGAACATTGCGGACAGCGACAAGTCTGTTCTGGAAGACCTGTCATTGGAAGCGATTGTAGCGGACGATCCCGACTACATTTTTGTGACGACGATGGGCAGCGACACGGATGCTGCAATGAAGGCGCTTGAGGACGCACTGACGGGCCAGCCGGCCTGGCAGAGCCTTTCTGCTGTCAAGAACGGGCGGTTCCATGTGATGGACAAGGCCCTCTTCAATACGAAGCCCAACAAGCAGTGGGCGGAGGCCTACCGGCAGGTTGTCGATATCCTCTATCCGGAAGACGGGCAGCAATAATTGCTAAGAAAACGAAAGAGTGGGGCGGCACGCAATGCGTGCCGCCCCCGCTCCTTCATTCGACATTTTGAAGGCTTTCCGCCCTCTGGTTTACTGGCGCCCGGAATTCTCCATTATTTGTGTTATGTTTGACGGAAGGCTTACTTTGCCTCCCTTGCCGCAATGAAGTAGGGCAGGGATACGAAGACGATGCCGCCCACCATATTGCCGAGGGTTACGAAGAAGAGGTTATAGAACCAGCCGCCGAGGGTGACCGCCGTTTCTGCCGGCGTCAGCAGGGCGACGGTAAGGAGAGTCATATTGGCAACACTGTGCTCAAAACCCGTCGTAATGAAGGCGAAGAGGCACCAGAAAATCATGATGAGCTTCCCGCTGTCACTCTTCACGCGGTTTGCCGACCAGACAGCCAGGCAGACCAGGATATTGCAGAGGATGCCGCGGGCGAAGAGGGCGGATGGGCCTGCCGTCATTTTCCCGAGGGCGGCATTTGCCATGAAGGCAGCGACGTCGCCGGTTCCGAGGCCCGTTGCCTTGTAAAGGAAGGCAAGCAGGATGCCGCCGGCCGCGTTTCCGATCCAGCAGAAAAGCCATAGGAGGATGGCATCGCTGACCTTCACTTTTTTCGTGAAAATTCCTGCAGACAGGACGAGATTGTTCCCGGTGAAGAGCTCGGCTCCTGCGATGACGACGAGGGAGAGGGCGACGCCGAAGGCACAGCCCATGACGACCTTGGCATAGGGCTGGCCGGTTAAAAGACCGCCGATCGTGAAGGACAAAAGGACGCCGAAGCCGATGTAGGCGCCGGCCAGCATGGAGAGAATGAAGAAACCGAGTGGGCGGCTCTTCATATAGGCGACTTTGTTGACGGCCGCATTTGACGTGGCTTCATAGGTGTCTGAAAACATGTGCTTTCCCCCTTTAATAATATTATTTTTTACGTGAGAAGATAGCTGCCCGAACGGGCAGAGACAGGCGGTCACCGGAAGCCTGTTTTCCGGTGGCCCTGTCGGCAAAAAGTATACCATAGATAGGCAGTTTTCCGCGACCGGGAATTTTCGGCGGACACGGAGCCTGGTTTTCAAAAAATTTTACACGCAATTCACCGATTTTTGCTGATTTATTTTAATAAAGTGGTAAAATTAATTTAATTGTTGTTTGTGAATATCTTCTTGCAAAAGGAGGATGAAATGGAAGGCGAAAAGAAGCAGAAGACCAGCCACATGGTCGGGAAACTCATCATCATTTCCCTGGTGGTGGTGATCGTGGTGGCCAGCATCATCAATGTGATCAGTATCCATCGTCTGCGGACGACCTACTACAATATGGTAGAAGAGGAACTGGAGGTCGCGGACGTTCAACTGAATGATGAATTTCAGAATGAGTATGACGGCGACTGGTCCTATGACGGAACGACCCTGTCCAAGGGCGAGGGCGAGGACATCGCTGCCGAACTCGAAAAGCAGCTTGACGAAGTCAAAGAGCAGACAGGTCTCGACTATACCCTCTGCTGGGGCGATACCCGGATCATTACGACCCTGACAGACACCTCCGGCAATCGTGTTGTCGGCACCCAGGTCAGCTCCGATGTGGCAAGCGATGTCCTGACCGGCGGAAACAATCACTACGCTCCGAACATCACGATCCAGGGAAAGAAATATTACGGCTACTACACGCCGGTCAAGCAGTCGGACGGCACGGTTGTCGGCATGATCTTTACCGGTCGGGAGGCTTCTGATATTACTTCTACCATGACGCAGGCCTATGTTTCCCAGATCGGCATTGCGGTCATCGTCTTCATTATCATTCTGATTCTCGGGGCATGGCTGAACAAACGGATTTCCGGCCAGTTCACGGAGGTCGTCGATGCTCTGTCCGAAGTGGCGAAGGGCAATCTGGGCACGAAGGTGAGCGACCGGGTTCTGAACCGGAACGATGAAGTCGGTCTCATTGCCCGGACAACCATGCAGGTCGATGAAAAGCTGACGGACGTCGTCACCTCCATGCAGCAGCTGTCCGGAAATGTCGCATCCTCAGGACTTGAGCTTTCCCAGAATGTCAACAATGCGGCTGCCGCCTCCCAGCAGGTGACGGAGGCCATCGACGATATCGCGAAGGGGGCCGTTTCCCAGGCGGAAAACGTCCAGCAGTCCGCATCGAATACCGAGAAGATCGGCGACAATATCAACGGAATCACGGAAAATATCAAGTCCCTGTCCGATCTGGCCGGCCAGATGAAGGCAGCCTGCGACAATGCCCAGGATGCCATGCAGAACCTCATGGCGCAGAACGCTTCCGTTTCGTCTTCTGTCGATGAGATCGGCGAGGTGATCAAAAATACAGCGGATTCGGTCAAGGAGATTTCCGAGGCGACAAATATCATTTCGAATATTGCAGCCCAGACGAACCTCCTTTCCCTCAATGCTTCAATTGAGGCAGCCCGCGCAGGCGATGCCGGCAGGGGCTTCGCAGTCGTCGCTGATGAGATCCGCGATCTGGCTGAGCAGTCGAAGGAAGCAGCTGTTTCCATCAATGACGTTGTTGAGCGCCTCGTGGCAAGCTCCACGGAATCGGTTGCTACGGTAGACTCCCTGGTGGAGGCCTTTGGCGCCCAGTCCGACCAGATGCAGTCTGTCCGCGAGGAGATGCAGGCACTTTCCGACAATGCGAACTCTGTTTCTTCTTCTGCAGATGACACCGGCGTCCGCGCCCAGGAGATGGATACGTCAAAGAACGAGCTTACGGGCATCATCGAGGACCTGTCCGCGATTTCCCAGCAGAACGCGGCCGGCACCGAGGAGACGAATGCTTCGATGGAGGAAGTCAACGCGACGTTCCAGACCATCAACGAAAGCGCTACCCAGCTGCAGGAGCTGGCGCACCAGCTGGACGAGCAGATTTCCTTCTTCCATATGGAGTCGGACGAGGCCTGAACGCAGTGAAATGTTAACGGGGACAGGCACCTCACCCATGTGATATTTTCGTGCTTTCGATTGCTGAGGGGAGCCAGTCCCCTGTTTACGGCTGTTCCGGAGATTTTCCGGGGCAGCCGTTTTTTTGTAAGCAACGAGCCAAGGAGGTTCCGTACATGCTTGCATGTGAAGGAACCTCTTTGGCGACTGCAATCAGCGAAACAGCCGAAGGCTGTGAGCTGGTTGCAGCGTTGCTGTATCGAGTAGGAGGATGAAATCCTTCTACTCGAAAAAATTATTCTTGTTTAAGTACGTTTAAGGATGCCGTCCTATACTCTCATCATCGAAAGAAAAACAGGATGCGTCGAGCAGATGCCTTCCGCCGGACGCGTCTCAACTATTTGCGATGATAAGAGGAGGTACCTATTATGAAGAACAAAAAAAGATTAGTAAGCATAGCAATGGCAGGTCTTCTTGCAGCAGGTCTTGGCGCAGGAAGTATCGCATCCGTAGTTTCTGCATCCGATACATCGTCATCGTCGACGAATACGAATCAGCCGCCGACTCCGCCTTCGGGATCGACGGATACCTCCACCCCTCCGGCAAAGCCGGACGGGGATACAAACGGGCAGCCGCATGCAAAGCCGGGTGAGAGCTCCTCTTCCACGACTTCTACAGGAAGCTCGGATACCTCCACCCCTCCGGCAAAACCTGACGGGGACACAAGCGGTCCGTCTGACATGAACGGGCAGCCGCCTGCAAAGCCGGGTGAAGATTCTTCGTCTTCCGCATCTGGCAGCTCTTCATCTGATTCTTCCCAGCCGCCGGCAATGCCGGGCGGTGACGGTGCCCAGGGAGGTCCCGGCGGGGGAGCGGATACCCAGTCCTTTGACTATTCCGGAACCTATACCGGCGCGGTAACGGCGGACGGAGAAGCAGTCACTTCCGAAGGCGAGAGTATTTCCGCAACGGATACCGATCAGAATGCCCTCCTTTCCGAAAATGGCGGGACATTGGAAGTGAAGAGCGGGACAGTTACGAAGTCCGGCGACGACACGAACGGGGACAACTGCAACTTCTACGGCTTAAACTCCATTTCCCTGACGGTCGGAGAAGGCTCGAAGTCCTATATTTCAGACACAACGCTGACTGCCGACAGTGAAGGCTCAAACGCTATCTTTGCAACAGACAACGGCACAGCCTACGCAGAGAACGTTACGATCAATACAACGGCCGGCAACTCCCGCGGGCTTGACGCCACCTACGGCGGTACTGTCCTTGCGGACAAGATGACGATCACGACGGAAGGCGAGCATTGTGCGAGCCTCGCAACGAACCGGGGCGGCGATCGTGGATGCGGATGGGAAAACCGTGACAATTGTTGCGAATGGCTCAACCGTAGTCGAAGGCGATTCCTCCATTACCCTGACAGTTACCGGATCCTATTCCAATACCGTGACGACGTCAGATGCGAATGAGATCGACGCAGATTACATCGACCGGACGGATTTTGACTCCCACTACGGAACGGATACAGCGGTTACATCGGCAAGCGGTACCTCTGCAGACTCGGAAGCCATCGATACCTCGGAAGACGACAAGTCCTATGCGGGATATATCATCGGCGGCATCCTGATCGCAGCAGCTGCAGCCGGCGGAGTGACCGTTTATATCCGGAAAAAGAGCAAAAATTGACGGGGACAGGCACTCCGGCCATATTTTTCGCAGGTTTTCATTCTCTGAGGGGAGATAAGTCCCCTGACAACAGAATAATCCCTCCCTTTCACTCCTCTACCTTCCGGGCGGGCACGCGCTGCGTGCTCGCCTTTTCTGCGGTAAACAATTAAAAAGCATACCACTGAAGTAGACAAATCTTCAGGAAGCGGATACAATACGGGCAGATTTGGAGGCGATGATATGGCTGAAGATGAAAATATGCTGACAGAACTCTATCATGCAACAGCCGCCTACGATGCCGGTGACCCGATGCGGATCCAGCATTTCACAAAGGTTTGGACCTACGCGCGGTTGATCGGTCTGGGCGAAGGGCTGGATGAGAAAACGCAGTTCATTCTGGAATCTGCCGCTATCGTCCACGACATCGGAATCCACAAGGCGGAGTCCGTCTACGGATCTTCAGCCGGGAAATACCAGGAAGAGCTGGGGCCTGATGAGGCACGGAAGCTTCTCGGGGATTTACATTATTCTAATGAAATACGAGATCGCGTGGCATTTCTCGTCGGTCATCACCACACCTACAGCGGCATTGACGGCGCCGACTGGCAGATCCTTGTCGAAGCCGACTTCCTCGTCAATCTCTACGAAGACGGGGTGGACCACGACGCGGCAGTAAGCGCTTACAAAAATATCTTCAAAACGGAAACCGGGAAGAAAATGTGGGAAGCCATGTATGGAAGTTTCTATGAAAAAGGAGGCGCGGCATGAGTCTTTTGATCAAGGATACGACCCGGGAAGAGCGGGCGGCCATTGTGGCCCGGTCCTTCGGCGCAGAATGCAATGGCTGCGACGGCTGCGGAGCCTGCGGGTCTGCGGATATGTACAACGACTACATCGAAGGCCGGAAGGAAATTGCGGAGATCAACGCCGCGGTCCGGGCCGGAACCGTCAGCGATGCCGGGCCGGAGCAGGTTTCCGGCAGGTCATGTCCGGAGGTGTATTGAATTCGGTTGATTTCAAAGGGTTTCAAAATTGCCGGCGGATTTCCGCCGGCTGTTTTTGTGTAAGTAGATGACGTCATTTTCCGGCATCGGGGACGGATCCGTGGACCTCACGATCCGCCGGGTCGGCCGCGTCACGAACGAGGTTTTTGAAAAATATGAGGGCCAGTCCCTCCTTCTTCGCGGACCTTACGGAAACGGCTTCGACGTCGACCTTTTCAAAGGCGGCGAAACAGTCGTTGTTGCCGGCGGCACCGGGGTGTCTCCTGTCCGCGGCGTTGTGAAAGCGCTTACAGAGATGCCGGACGCGAAGGACAAATACGTCATCGTCGGTTTCCGGAGCCCTTCTGACATGCTCTTCCGTGATGACTTAAAGGTTTGGGATGAGAAACTCAATCTCACGCTTACCGTCGATGGGGCGCCGGATGGCTATACCGGAAATGTCGGTCTCGTCACAAAGTATATCGCAGACCTGCCCCTGAAGGATTCGGCAAGTGCAAAGGCTGTCGTTGTCGGACCGCCGCCCATGATGAAGTTCACAATCATTGAGCTTCAGAAGAAAGGCTTCAGGGACGAGAACATCATCGTCTCCCATGAGCGGAAGATGTGCTGCGGCCTCGGCAAGTGCGGCCACTGCCGCGTGAATTCTACATACATCTGCCTGGACGGCCCGGTGTTCAACTACGCGCAGGCAAAGTTCCTGGTAGACTGAAGGAGGCGGATACTATGGGTGAACTTGATATCAATCTGAAGAAACTGAAGAAGAACGCCTACCGCTACTCCAAGGTGCGGGGCGAAACGGCATCGCGCGTGCGTGTTCCCGGCGGGGAAATCGACACGGAGTCCCTCGCAAAGGTCATTGAGATTGCCACGAAATACGGCAATGGCACGGTAAACATCACCAACCGCCAGGGGTTTGAGATCCCGGGCATTTCTCTCGAGGACATCGATGAAGTAAACAAGGCTCTTCAATCCATCATTGATCACACGAAGGTCAATCAGGAGGAAGATGGCGCAGGCTATCCTGCTTCCGGAACGCGGAACGTCGTTGCCTGCCCGGGTGAAAAGCTCTGTCCCTTTGGCTGCTACGATACGAAGGCTCTGGCCAAGCGGATCGACCACGAGATCTACCCCAACAATCACCACGTCAAGATTGCCTGCACGGGCTGTTCGAATGACTGCGCCCATGTGCGCCTGAACGATTTCGGCATCATCGGCATGACGGAGCCCCAGTACGACCCCAATCGCTGTGTCGGCTGCGAACAGTGCGTGAAATACTGTTCCCGGAGGTCTGTCGGTGCCCTTTCCGTTGTAAACGGAAAGATTGTCCGTGACACGAACAAATGCATCGGCTGCGGCGTCTGCGTCGCCTACTGCCCGACAAGGGCCTGGACCAGGTCAGACGAGCACTACTTCCGCGTCACCCTCCTTGGCCGGACAGGAAAGAAGAACCCCCGCCTTGGCGAGGACTTCCTCAAGTGGGCGGATGAGGATTCGATCGTTCAGATGATCAAGAATGTCTATGCTTATCTCGACGACTACCTGGACAAGGACGCTGTTGAAAGCAAGGAGCATATCGGCTACATCGTAGACCGGACAGGCTTTGAAGAGTTCCTGAAGTACATTATGAAGGACGTCCACCTGTCCGAAAAGTGTGAGGTTCAGGGCCGCATGTACTGGGGCGGCAAGAGGTACGACCAGGGCAATGAGCTTCGTCAGTCCATGTACCGCTTCTCCGACAAGCCGGCAGACAAGATTCAGGAATAATATTTTTGCCGTGTTTTCAGCACGGCCGCCAGTGCCTTTCGGCCATTTGCCGGGGGTGGTAGCCATTGAACACGTAATGCGTGCTTTGCAACATTTGGCCACTTTCCAAAAGACATTCGGCAAGCGGGACTCTTCAGGCGGGGTTATAGTAGCATCAGTTCAAGGGAAAATCCCCCGAACGGAAAAAGAGCCAACCCCTTTTTTACTTTTTATAACCCCCCTTTTGCAAGAGCCGCCGGTGTCCCCCCACCGGCGGCTCTTGTATGCAATAGAGCCTGCTGCGGCGGTTATCGTAACCTGCCGCAGCAGGCTTTTTGTATTTTCAGAAGAGCGAAAATATGTTTGATTTTTCTGCCCTATGTGAATACAATAGAAATGATACGAATGCTGCGGAAAGGAATGTGATTTTTTGCAGGGAAGCGGAGAAGAAAAAAAGCCGGAAGAGAAGCGGGGCTATACCATCGTTCTCGACAGCCAAGCGGCCGGCACCGGAGCCTGCGCAATTCCCGTATATGGCGGAAGGCAGCCGGAAATGCCGGACAGAGGGACTTTTTCCGACCTGAGCGGGACCGGTCAGATTCCTGACGAGCCCATTCCGGAGCGGATCGCAGTGATGCGGCGCATGTTCGAATACGGTTCCGGTTCCTTTCAGGACCGCGTCGACAATTTTTGCCGGCAGGGGGAGTATATGGCGGACTATACGGATGACGCTCCCTGGGACGGGTTTGTCTACCGGATTTCTCCGACCTACCATGACCTGAATATCCGCCAGCTTCGAGGCTATTTCACCTGGCGGACCGGGGTGAGGCATGGCATTCTCGGCAGGGCGCCGGAGGCCTTTGGCGTGATTTATGTTGATGAACTCCTCTGTGGTATCGGCTGCAGTGGACCTATTGACACGTATGAGAAGCTGAAAACTTTCCGGGATGCGATACCTGCCTCCGATTTTGCAAAGGACACGGGCGGTCCCAGCGGCACTTTCCAGGCAGGTTTGAGGCGATGGCTTTTTGATTACTGCGTTCTTGCAGATCTCCCGAAGGAACTGGCCGGGGAGGCAGAAGATCCCTTTGAAAGGGAAAGGTGCCTGGCCCTCGCTGTTCTGGAAGATCCGGAAGCGCATACGGATGAAGAGATTATTTCTGCTCTTTCTTTTTTTGCTCCCGGGAAATTTCCACAGTCGCCTGTTTTCACAAAGAGTGACCGGGGAAAGCATCTCTTTGCCCTGATCTGGAAGCAGATGTCTTCTTCCTATTCAGTCAAGGGGCGTACGATTTTTGCCGCCTGTTTTGGCGGGCGGAAACCGTTTTCCTGGTATCCGCTTTCGGGTGCCCTTTTCAGGCTGCCTGCGGCGCATGAAGACCGCATCTATGACCTGCATCCCGGTCGCCGTTTTTTCTTTCGGAACGGACACTGGATGGTGGAGCGCTATGACGGGCTTTCTTCGAACCGTACGCTTTTTCCGACGATTCTTCATGAAAGTGAGCGGCGCCTGCGGGAGTTTTTAAAGGTCGGCCGGCCACTGAAGGCAGATCCGCTTGAAGCCTGGGTAGATCCCTATATTGATTCGGCGGTTGCAAGGGAGAAAGAGGAAGTCCAAAAGGCCCGTCTTGACGCTATTTCCTTCAATACGGATGATCTCAATACCATCCGCGCCGATGCAGCGGTCACCAGAGACAGCCTGCTGACGGAGGAAGAGCGGGCTGCAGAAGAAGCAGAAAACCGAAAGGATGGCGCGCCGGAGCTTGTAGAAACAGACAAAAAAGGAAACTTCTTTGAAATAGCGGACGGAAAGGGAGACGGTGCAGGAGAAACCGGCAGTGAAAGAATGGAAATCGCCCCGGCTGACACCGGTACTCCTGTCTTTGGAACACATGAGGATACAGTCCTCCGCCTGCTACTTTCCGGCCAATCGCCTGTTGAATATATTCAGGCAAATCACCTCTTTGCTTCTGTCATCGCAGATGCAATCAATGAAGCCCTGTTTGATGCGATCGGCGATACAGCTGTTGAATGCGATGGAAGTGTAATCACCCTGGTGGAAGACTACCGGGAAGATATAGCTGCTCTGCTTGACACGGAAAAATGAAAGCCGGCAGAAGCTGACGCGTTTTATATTATTTTTGGAGCAAACAAATGACGAATGAAAAAGTACCCCGGCGCATAGCCCAGATGGTCCTGAATTCCCTGAAGGGCGGCGTTGTTCCGCGGATCGGCCTCCCCTATATCACGGTCGGCAGGAAGAATGAAATTGAGGCCCTGCTGCATGATGTCGACATCGTCGCAGACGGCGGCGCCTCCTTCCGCTTCATCGTCGGCCGTTACGGATCAGGCAAAAGCTTTCTGCTTCAGACCATCCGGAATTACGTGATGGACAAGGGGTTCATCGTCCTTGACGCTGACCTCTCCCCGGAGCGGCGCCTGCAGGGGACGCGCGGCCAGGGGCTTTCCACCTATCGCGAGCTGATCGGAAACCTGTCGACGAAGACAAAGCCGGAAGGCGGGGCGCTGACGCTGGTCCTCGACCGCTGGATCAATACCGTGCAGACGGAAGCCCTGCAGGAGACAGGGCTGTCCCCGGAGGATCCTGCCCTGGGGAAAGCGGTTGATCAGAAGATTTTTACCGTTACGTCCGAAATCAATGAACTCGTCCACGGCTATGCTTTCGCCCAGCTGATTTCCAGATATTATCATGCCTATCTCGAGGATGACGAGAATACGAAGCAGAATGTCATCCGCTGGTTCCGCGGGGAGTTTGCCACGAAGACGGAGGCAAAGGCAGAACTGGGGATCAATATTATCATCACGGATGATGACTGGTACGACTACCTGAAGCTTTTTGCCGTATTCTTCCGCCTGGCGGGATACGCCGGTATGATGCTGATGATCGATGAGCTCGTGAATCTCTTCAAAATCACGAATACGGTCACGCGGCAGAACAATTACGAGAAGCTGCTTGCCATGTACAACGATGCCCTGCAGGGCAAGGCCCGCTACCTTGGCATTATCATGGGCTGCACGCCCCAGGCCCTCGAGGACCGGCATCGGGGAATCTACAGCTACGAGGCCCTGCGGTCCCGGCTTTCCGAGGGAAAATTTTCAAAGCCCGGCGCCCGGGATCTTCTGGCTCCCGTCATCCGCCTCGATCCATTGAATCCGGAGGAAATGCTGGTTCTCTGTGAGAAGCTTTCGTCTATGCATGCCGGTCTCTACGGCTACGCAGAGCGGCTGACGGAGGAAGACCGGCAGCTTTTCGTGAAGATAGAGTACAGCAGGGTTGGGGCTGATTCGAATATCACGCCCCGGGAAGTCATCCGGGATTTCATTGAGCTCCTTGACCTTCTCTATCAGAATCCGGACGCGGATATGAAGACCATCATCGGTTCGGATGAATTTTCCTATGCAGAGTCGGAAGCTGTATCAAATGAGACTTCTGCGGATTTTGCGGAGTTCAAGGTATGAATGTATTTGACCGCTATGCGCCTTTCGTCCAGGACTATATCTACCGGTCGGGCTGGCAGGCTCTTCGCAGCGTGCAGAATGCGGCGGGAGAGGCCATCTTCGGAACCGACGCGAATGTCCTTCTGACGGCTTCGACAGCGTCCGGAAAGACAGAGGCTGCCTTTTTCCCCATCCTCACGGTCCTGGACGAGGAGCCTTCCGATTCAGTCGGAGTCCTCTACATAGCGCCCCTTAAGGCTCTGATCAATGACCAGTTCGGCCGCATCTCAGACCTCTGCGAGGAAGCCGCCATTCCTGTTTACCGCTGGCACGGGGATGTGGCTCAGAGCCAGAAGCGGAAGCTATTGAAGCACCCGGCCGGTATCCTGCAGATCACGCCGGAGTCCCTTGAATCCCTTCTGATTACGAAGCACATGGAGATGCCCTCCCTGTTTCACGATCTCCGTTTCATTGTCATTGATGAGATTCACAGCCTCCTGCGGGGTGACCGGGGCATGCAGACCTTCTGCCTTATCGAGCGCCTCTGCCGGGCGGCCGGCTGCAATCCCAGGAGAATCGGCCTCTCCGCCACCATAGGAAATCCTGAAGCTGCGGGGGAGTTCCTTTCTGCAGGCAGCGGGCGGAAGACTATCATCCCGAAGTTTGACGGTGGACACGATGTCTGGCGCCTTTCCATGGAACATTTCTTCAATACACCTCCCCAGGCGGGCGAGGATCGGGACATTGCGGTAGAAGAGCCGGTTACGGAAGAGGCAACGGACACGGCTCCCAAGGCCGCAGATCCCGGGATGGCCTATATCTTCGAGCACACAAAGGGAAAGAAGTGCCTGATTTTCACAAACTCCCGCGAAGAGTGCGAGGCGGTCTGCCAGAGCCTCAGGAGCTACTGTGAGGCCAATCACGAACCGGACCGTTTTCTCATTCACCATGGAAATCTTTCCGCCTCCTACCGGGAGAGCGCGGAAGAGGAGATGAAGGACGACGATTCGCAGAAGTCCGTCTGTGCCACGGCGACGCTGGAGCTCGGCATTGATATCGGCCGCCTGGAGAGAGCCTTTCAGATAGACGCCCCCTTCACGGTTTCCGGCTTCCTGCAGCGCATGGGACGGACCGGGCGGCGGGGGGATCCTTCCGAGATGTGGTTTGTGATGCGGGAAGACCACCCGGAGCCGCGGGCCATGCTGCCGGAAATGATTCCCTGGTATCTGCTGCAGGGTATTGCGCTCGTCCAGCTTTATATTGAAGAGCGCTTTGTGGAACCTCCCCGGACGGACCGCCTGCCCTACAGCCTCCTCTACCACCAGACCATGAGCACGCTGGCTTCCTGCGGGGAAATGACGCCGGCGGAGCTTGCCTCCCGGGTACTGCCGCTTCAGCCTTTCAGGCGGATTTCCCGGGATGACTACCGTCTTCTCCTGCAGCACCTCATAGAAATCGACCATATAAGCCGGACGGAAAACGGGGGCCTGATCACGGGGCTTACCGGGGAACGGATCGTCAACAATTACAAGTTCTACGCCGTCTTTCAGGAAAATGTGGAATATTCCGTGAGGAGCGGATCTGAAGAGCTCGGCACCATCGTGAAGCCGCCGCCGGTCGGGGACAAGATTGCCATTGCAGGAAAGGTCTGGGCGGTGGATGAGGTGGACCACAAGAAGCACGTCGTCCTCTGCACGCAGGTGAAAGGGCATGTTCCCGCCTATTTCGGAGATGTGGCCGGAGATATCCACACAAAGATCCTTGAGCGCATGTACGGTGTCCTTTCTGAAGAAAAGGTTTATCCTTACCTGATGAAGCATGCGGTCTGCCGCCTCGATGACGCCCGGGAATCCTTCCGCGCTTCCGGCATGGCGGGGAAGCCGATGGTCCATCTCGGCGGGAAGATGTGGGCTCTTTTCCCCTGGCTCGGATCCTTCGCCTTTCTGGCGCTTGAGCGCTTTTTAAAAATCCGCTGCGGGGAAAGGCTTGGCCTGAAGGGGCTTACCTCCTGCCGCCCTTACTATATGCAGTTTTCCATGCAGGTGACGGAGGAAGACTTTTTCCGGATCGTGACAGAGGAGGCTGCAAAGGACTTTGATCCTCTGGAGCTCGTCTATCCTGAGGAGGTTCCGGTCTTTGAAAAGTACGATGAATTCGTTCCCGCGGAGCTTACACGCAAGGGCTTTGCCTACGGTGTGCTCGACAGCGCAGGAATGAAAAAAAGGGTGCTCTCCTGGGGAAATTCCTCTTGCCGTGGAGATGCAATTGATGAATAATGTAATCGCTATGTTTGCTGCAGACAGAAAGGACGCCTGAAAATATCGGCGTACTTTTTGCTTTGCAGCGGATGAAATTTTTAAGGTGCAGAATAAAGGAGAAAACAATCATGGACGAAAATTGCGCTTACTGTGCAGAAGGGGAAAAGCTCGCAGCCTTTGGAATCAAGATCTGCGACATGCCTATGTCAAAGCTCATTCTTTTCAAGGAGCAGACTCACAAAGGCCGCGTCATTGTAGCCTGCAAAAAGCATGTGGATGATATCACATCTCTTACGGCAGAAGAGCGGGCAGCCTATATTGAAGACATCAATCGTGCGGCAGTCGCCCTCCACAAGGTCTTCCACCCTGACAAGATCAACTTCGGCGCCTACGGAGACACGATGCACCATCTTCACGTCCACCTGGTCCCGAAGTACAAGGATGAAGCGGAGTGGGGCGATGTCTTTGCCATGAACCCGCATGCAGTGGAGCTCACCGACAGCGAATATCAGGATCTGATTGAAAAGATCCGGGAAGCCCTGTGAGAGAAGTATACCAATCCCCGGAAACGGAAAACGCTGCTGAGAGGGGAAAAAGCCCGAAGAAAAAAAGGATATTATGGGCGCTGCTGCTGGTCCCTGCGGTCCTGCTGGCGGCCTTTCTCATCTACTGTATTCCCTATTATCATACCCATCACGCTCCGGATTTTCCCGCAGACGGAACGGTTCGTATCCGCGAAGAAAAAAATTATTATTTCTATGACGGACCGGGGGAGGACTCAGCGCTGATTTTCTATCCCGGTGCCAAGGTGGAAGAAAGATCCTATGAAGACCTGATGGTACAGATTGCGGAGGGCGGCACGGACTGCTTTCTCGTAAAGATGCCCCTGCATATCGCATTTTTCGGAAAGAATCGAGCAAACGCCATCCTTTCTTCCTATGATTACAGTACCTGGTATATGGGCGGACATTCGCTGGGCGGCAGTGTCGCAGCCATCTATACGAAAGCCCATGAGGATGCGATTGACGGCCTCTTTCTCTGTGCTTCCTTTTCGACAGCTGACCTCTCTGATGATCCGGCCCTGTCGGTGCTTTCTGTCTATGGCAGCGCTGACAGAGTCCTGGAGCATGACAAATATGAAGCGAGCAGGAAAAACTACCTTGCCGGAGCTTTTACGGAGTATGTGATTGACGGCGGGAACCACGCCGGTTTCGCCTGGTACGGGCCGCAGAAAGGCGATGGGAAAGCTTCTATTTCACAGGCGGAACAGATCACAAAAACCGCTGAGATATTTTCTTCCTGGAAAGAGGCTGCCGGCAGCCGTACAGAATGAGATGCTGTCCTGTCTTTTTTTGCTTCCGGCGGGAACCGTTGACGGAAAATCAGATGACTACAGAAACCTTTATCTTTTTCATGGACTGCATCGGGTCCATTGCCTTTGCCATTTCCGGAGCGGTTCTCGCCATCCGGAAAAATATGGATATCTTCGGCGTCTGCATCCTGGCTGTCGTCACGGCCACCGGAGGCGGCGTCATCCGGGACATTCTGATGGGAAAGCTGCCGCCGGTGATGTTTACGGATCCGACCTATGTCATCCTCGCCCTTGTCGCGGCGGTCGGCATCTTCCTCTTTTTCAAGGTCAGAAAAAGCCGGAATCTTGTCATCCCCGCGAAGGCGGTGGAAGTCTACACGGGCATATTATTCTGGTTCGATACCGTGGGGCTGGCCGCATTCACGGTCGACGGCGTCTACGCCGGTTTTTCAACTCCCGAAAATAATCTTTTCCTCAGCATTTTTGTCGGCGTCATCACCGGAGTCGGCGGCGGTCTCCTCCGCGATATCTTTGCGGATGAAATGCCGGCGATTTTTGTGAAACACGTATATGCCGTGGCTTCTATTGCCGGAGCCTTTGCCACAGGCTTTTTCCTGCGCTTTGGAAACGATCCCCACCTGGCTTTGCTCATCGGCTTCGCCGTGACTGTCCTGATCCGGTATCTCGCGGCCCATTTCCGCTGGAACCTGCCGCGGGTGTGAAGCGGGTATCCGGGGGCGGTTTCGTTGGAAGACGGATGGATTTCTATTATTCTTCTTCAATGGAGACAGGCGTTTGCATTTGCCGCTTTTCCGCAGTACTATAAGGTTCGTGTGTCGGAAGGTCCGGCGCCAATGCTTATATCACCGAAAGGAGAATAAGACATGACAGACGAAACAAAGAAAAGCCAAACACCCGGAAGGACCCTCTTTCTCGTTGAGACCGCCGTACTGGCAGCAATCGTAGTCCTGATGGCATTTACCCCCATCGGCTACATCCGGACGACAGGTCTGGAGATTACCCTTATTGTGATTCCCGTGACGGTGGGGGCCGTCGTACTTGGCCCGAAGGCCGGACTCATCCTGGGTACCGTATTCGGGCTGACTTCGTTTTTGCAGGCCTTCGGGATTTCCGCTTTCGGAACGATGCTTTTTTCCATCAATCCCGTTGCAACCTTCATTGTCTGTGTACCGACGCGCATGCTGATGGGCTGGCTGACCGGAGTGATCTATCAGGCGATGAAAAAACACAATGCCGATTCGATGGTGGCGCTTCCTGTGGCTTCCCTCGACGGACCGCTTCTGAATACGGTCTTCTTCATGACCACCCTCGTTGTCTGCTTTTACCATACGGATTACATTCAGGGATTCGTAACCGCGCTCGGAGCTAAAAATCCTTTCCTGTTTATCATCCTCTTTGTGGGGATCAACGGCCTGATTGAAGCCATCGTCGGCTTCATCGTCAGCACGGCCGTTGGGAAAGCTCTGCTCACGGCCAATGCCAGGACGGCACGGTAAAAAATGATTTTATTACTAATATAAAAGATGACACCCGCCTGCAAAGAGGAGTAAAATCTCTGCAGACGGGTATTTTTGTACCATCACTGCGAAAATCACATCCAAAGGAGGAGCGGGGATGAGCCTTTTTGCCATCGGAGATCTGCATCTTCATTACCAGTCGCCCCTCAAGGCGCCGAACCAGATCTACGACCGCATCTGGAAAAATCACGAAGAGAAATTTCGGAAGAACTGCGAGAAGCTGGTGGGACCTGGAGATACGCTGGTCCTCGTCGGTGACCACAGCTGGGGGAGGACGCTGGCCGAATGCGAAAAGGACCTCGCTTACATCGAAAGCCTGCCCGGGCGAAAGATTCTGCTCAGGGGAAACCACGATATGTTCTGGGATGCGAAGAAGACAAACCGGCTCAATGAGCAGTTTTCCGGACGTCTTTCTTTCCTTCAGAATAATTTTTTCTCCTATGAAGACTATGCCCTCGTGGGTACGAAGGGCTACACTTTTGAGGGGCCCTTCTATCTGAACCGCTCCGGCTTCGTTTCAGGCTGGGACGAGAAGGAGGCCGCCCATGCGGAAAAGCTCGTCGGACGCGAGGCCGAACGGCTGCGGGTATCCCTGGAGGCCGCCCGCACGGCAGGCTTTCGGAAAATGGTCCTGTTTTTACATTATCCTCCTACGAATATCCTGCAGACGGACAGCGTCTTCACGCAGATGGCGGAGGAATACGGGGTATCACAGGTCGTCTACGCCCACTGCCACGGGGAGAGCCGCTTTCACGACAGCATTCAGGGTGACCACAACGGCATTACCTATTCCCTGGTCTCCGGTGACTTTTTGAAGTGGATGCCGATGAAGGTGATGGATTGAAGCAATGAGCAGCGGACGGCGGGTGTAAGCATTATATCGAAAAGCGAGCTGCAAATGGCAGTTTGGCAAAATTTCAGACGGTTCTTGCAAAGGTTCCAAGCGTACCGGCACGGGAAGACGATGCCATAGAGTAAGAAAGGCGGGCCCTAGCGGGCTCGCCATTTTTATGCTTTATAACATACGCAGAGCGTTTATTCACTCGAAATCTATACATGTCTAATAATATAAATTATTGGACGCGATGAACATTGGAGCGTTTATACGCACCGCATGCCACTGCCGTTCCCAAAAGGTCTATGTGGAATATTACCCTGCCCAATTATGCTTCACCGGATGAGCGTTCAAGGTTCGCGGCGGCCTGCGCAAGCTTTTCTGCCGCCTCCTTATAGACAAGAGTAATGGCTTTCTCCGCTGACGGGCGAACACCTTCTATATTGTCGAAGCAGATTGTGCTCCCGTTTCTCCATACCCAGGAACCGGCCACGGGCCGGTTGCTCTTGTCCGTGATCAGGAAAACCCGGCCGTTTTCGGATGTGCACGAATGATACATACAGGACGCTCCGGCTCCGCCGATCATCTGACAGCAGTCCAGCATCTGCCCGAAGAAGGCGCCGGCTATGTCGTCCAGAGCCAGCATCCGGTAAGAAAAAGCCCCGATCTGTCCGCCTATATCGGGAATGCTTGTCTTCTTCCGCTTCAGCATCTCATTCTGCAGGCGGCAGGCCTGCTCAAAGCCCTTCTGCTGAAAGCCGTAGCGGGCAGAAAAAAGTTCCGCTTCATCATACCTGCTGTCTTCAAATTCTCTCCGGTCATAGGTCCCTTCCGCCATAATCCGGAAGA
>OMTX01000184.1 GCA_900314085.1 uncultured Lachnospiraceae bacterium
TGGCGGTAAACGCATTTCGAGTGCGCCTCGTTATGACCGCTTCGATACGTCTCCAATGATTTGTTTTTCATTTCCGCCGAAAGGCTTTCCGGCAAAAACGCGAGCATTATTATAGGGAAAAAAGCGGAGTTTGTCAAATGGGACAGCGGTCCGTCCGCCGGCTGGTTTCATTATGAACAGGAATTGTACTGCTTTGTATTTTTGGAAGATTTTTTTCGAAAATGTCCCCACGAAAGGGACGGCGAGTTTATAATGAAAACGTATTGCAGCAGTTTTCCCGGCTATCCGGAAGTCGAAAAACACATATTCCCGGGGAGACCGGCAGCAGATAATACAGACAGAAAAGGAGATGCGGTATGAAAATCGGAATGCTTACAAGCGGCGGTGACTGCCAGGCGCTGAACGCAGCCATGCGGGGCGTTGTGAAGGGTCTTTCCAATAGCGTCAAGGATCTCGAAATCTTCGGCTTTTACAACGGCTACAAGGGCCTGATCTACGACAACTACCGGAAGCTGTCCGCAGCTGATTTCTCCGGCATCCTGACTCAGGGCGGCACCATCCTCGGTTCCTCCCGTCAGCCCTTCAAGCTCATGACGGTGCCTGACGAGAACGGCCTCGACAAGGTCGCGGCCATGAAGAAGAACTACAAGAAGCACAAGCTCGACTGCCTGGTCATCCTCGGCGGAAACGGAACCCAGAAGACCGCAAATCTCCTCCGTGAGGAAGGCTTGAATATTATTCATCTTCCCAAGACGATCGACAACGACATCTACGGGACGGACATTACGTTCGGCTTCTACAGCGCCGTCAACGTTGCCTCATACGCCATTGACTGCATCCACACGACAGCATCGTCCCACAACCGCATCTTTATTGTCGAGGTCATGGGACACAAGGTCGGCTGGCTGACACTCTATGCGGGCGTTGCTTCCGGGGCGGACATTATCCTGCTTCCGGAGATCCCTTACGATTCGAAGAAGGTTCTCGCAGCCATTGAGAAGCGCCACAAGGCCGGGAAAGGCTTCACAATCCTTGCCGTTGCGGAAGGCGCCATTTCCAAGGAAGACGCCAAGCTCTCGAAGAAGGAGCTGAAGGCGAAGATGGCGAAGGAAGTCCATCCGACCGTTTCCTACAAGCTCGCGAAGATGATTACGGATGAGACAGGCTCCGAGTGCCGTGTCGCGGTGCCCGGCCACACCCAGCGGGGCGGCAGCCCCTGCCCCTACGACCGCGTCCTCTGCTCCCGCCTCGGTTCCGCGGCAGCAGGCGCCATCATGGACGGCAAGTTCGGCTATATGGTTGCGATGGTGAACGGGGAGACGAAGCTCGTGCCGCTCGGGGACGTCGCAGGAAAGCTCAAGATGGTGGACCCCAAGTCTTCGATGATTGCTGAAGTCAAGCGGATGGGTATCTCCTTCGGCGATTGAACTTCATCAGAATAATATGTATTTCCTTACCGGCACGCGTTGCGCACGCAGCGCGTGCCTTGCTGTCTGTAGAATTCTGCCGCCGCCTGTGGTATTCTTTTCAGGCAGTGTTTTTGAATTTGAGGGAAAACAGTGGCATATTTAGCTCTCTATAGAAAATTCCGCCCCCAGGTCTTTTCAGATGTGAAGGGGCAGGACCATATCGTGCGGACGCTCGAGAACCAGCTGAAGACGGATCGCATCGGGCACGCCTATCTTTTCACAGGGACGCGGGGAACCGGCAAGACGACGGTGGCAAAAATCTTCGCGAAGGCCGTGAACTGCGAGCACCGCGACGGGGAGGGAAACCCCTGCAACGAGTGCGATTCCTGTACGTCGATTACGACAGGAAATTCCATGGACGTCCTCGAGCTCGATGCCGCGTCAAATAACGGCGTTGACAGTATCCGCGATATCATAAACGGGATGGAATATCCCCCGTCGCAGGGAAAGTACAAGGTCTATATTATTGATGAGGTGCATATGCTCTCGTCAGGGGCATTTAACGCATTGCTGAAGTCTCTTGAGGAGCCGCCCGCCTACGTCATCTTCATCCTGGCGACGACGGAGGTGAACAAGATTCCCCAGACCATCCTCTCCCGCTGCCAGCGCTACGAATTCCACCGCATTTCCATCGACACCATCGCGGCGCGCCTTCAGGAGCTCGTCGAAAAAGAGGGTGTAGAGGCAGAGGACAAGGCCATCCGTTACATTGCAAAGGCGGCGGACGGGTCCATGCGGGACGCCCTGTCCCTTCTCGACCAGTGCATCGCCTTCTATCTCGGGCAGACGCTGACGTATGATAATGTTTTGTCTGTGCTTGGCGCAGTCGATACCGCCCAGTTCTCCACCCTTTTCCGGGCTGTCCGGAGCGGAAATGTGGCGGATGCCCTCTCTGTCATCGACCATGTCCTTTTAGAGGGGCGCGAGCTGACTCAGTTTGTGAACGACTTCGTCTGGTACCTGCGGAACCTCCTCCTCGTCAAGGGCGGGGAGACAAACGAAGAGGTTCTCGGGATGTCTTCTGACAATATGGCTGCGCTGAAGGAAGAAGCGGACATGGCGGAAAGCCCCGTCATCCTCCGCTATATCCGCGTCATTAGCGCCCTTTCCGACCGTTTGCGCTTCGCGACGCAGAAGAGGGTGCTTACGGAAGTTGCGATCATCAAACTCTGTAAGCCCGAGATGGAAGCTGACTACGACTCCCTCGTCGACCGGATCGGCCGCCTGGAAAGCGACGTCGCAAACGGCGTCGTTGCAGTAGCGGCGGGACCTGCCGGGATGACGGCGCCTGCGGACGGCCCTGTGTCGTCCGCCCCCGTGAAGAAGCACCGGCTTCCGGATGCGGCACCCGAGGATATTCAGAAGCTCATCGACAACTGGAACCAGGTCTTCGGGATTTTGAACGGCGTCTACAAGGCGGCAGTGAAAATGGCGATGCCGACGCTTGACGACGAGGGACACCTGCTTCTCGTATTTGACGCGGACAAGTCAGTCGCTTACAATCAACTGAAGAGTGCCGAGGAAAGCGGCCTTCTGGCGGAGGCCTTCAGCAGGGCGGCGGGAAAGGAGATACCTGTCACGCTGCAGCTGATGGAAGCCGGCCACAGGGCAGCTGACGAGCGCGAGGACATTCTCGAGAAGTTTCAAAAAGACAATGACCTCATCATACCGGTGGAAGACGATCCTGATGACTAATGTGAAAGCGCCGGGAGAGGTCAGGCTGCAGGTCTTCGCAAATCGGCTGAACAATTCTGCCGGCGCAGGTTTCTGAAGCAAAAATATTATTCTTGAGGAGGAATAGAAAATGGCAAAAAGAGGCGGCTATATGGGCGGCATGGGGGGCGGAATGCCCGGCAATATGAAAAATCTCATGAAGCAGGCCCAGAAGATGCAGCGGGAGATGGAGGAGGCCCAGGCGAACCTCTCCGAGCAGGAGTTCAAGGCGACTGCCGGCGGAAACGCAGTGGAAGTCACAGTTTCCGGCGACAAGGAAGTGAAGGCCGTAAAGATTGCGCCTGAGGCGGTCGATCCCGATGATGTCGAGATGCTGCAGGACCTGATCGTTGCAGCCGTAAACGGCGCCATGAACCAGGTCGACGAAGCGCAGAAAAAGGTAATGGGAGCTGCCGGCGGACTCGGATCTTTGGGCGGAATGCCTTTCTGAAAAGGGCGGAAATACTGTACTGAGCAGGCCTGTGACGGTTTCGCGCAGGTCTGTTTTTGTGTATCGGAAATTTTTTGGACGGGAATTTCTTTCGTTCCCGTTGAGTGAGACCAGTGGAATATTACAGCAAGGAAATCGGAAACCTCATAGGGGAGCTGCAGAAGCTGCCCGGCATAGGGGAAAAGGGAGCCCAGCGGCTTGCCTTCCATATCCTGAATATGCCGCCGGACGACGTGAAGCACATGGCGGAAACACTTGTATCAGCACGCACGAACGTCCACTACTGCAAGGTCTGCTGTACCCTGACGGACTCTGAGACCTGCCCCATCTGCTCGAACCCCAAGCGGAATCACAGGCAGATCATGGTCGTGGAGAACAGCCGGGATATGGCGGCGTATGAAAAGACCGGGAAATACGAGGGCGTCTACCACGTCCTCCACGGGGCCATCTCACCTATGCAGGGCATCGGGCCTAATGACATCCGCCTGAAGGAGCTCATGAAGCGGCTGGAGGGCGACGTCGACGAAGTCATCATCGCAACAAATTCCTCCCTCGAGGGGGAGACGACGGCGATGTACATCTCCCGCCTGATCAAGCCGACCGGGATCCGCGTGACGCGGATCGCTTCCGGCGTCCCTGTCGGCGGCGACATTGAATACATAGACGAGGTGACGCTCCTCCGCGCCTTTGAAGGAAGGACGGAGCTGTAGATTCAGAAAGATATACGGACGGAAACAGCTGATTCGGAAGCTGCAGAACTGCAGACTCGGAAGCGACGCAGGCGGCAGGCCCCTTCGGGGCCCGCCGCCTG
>OMTX01000151.1 GCA_900314085.1 uncultured Lachnospiraceae bacterium
GGGTCTGCGCAAGCAGCCCCGCCCCGTTCGTGTGTTTTCAGTACAAGCATTCCTTTGACTTGAGGGCGTTTTTCGTGAGGTAGCGGTCCTCAACAGGCTTTCCGTCCAGAATTTCGCGGGCGACGCGGGCGGCGATGCGGCCCTGCTTGTCGGCATCTTCGATAATTGTCATATCGATGACGCCCTTCTTCATGAAGTCAAGGGTGGAAGGCACCTCCGTCATTGTGATGACATTGAACTTCATGCGGGTTGTCAGCTGCCAAAGGGCCTTACAGCCGCCGTAGTGGCCTCCGGCCGTGAAGTAGAGGCCGCGGATCATGGGAAAGTCCGCAATCATCTTCTGCACGTCTTCATAGCAGCGGTAGTCGTCGTCTTCGGAGGCGATGACAGCGTCGACCGTGATTTTCGGAAAATTCGTGGCCATGTATTCTTTGAAGCCACGGACGCGTTCCGTGTGGGCGAAGACATTGGGGTCGCCCGTAATGACGCCGACTTCCATCTGTTTTCCCTGCGGGACCATGCGGCCGAGGAGCCCGGCGGCGATCGTGCCGGACTTGTAGGAGTCTGCGCCGACATAGGCCCGGCGGGCGGAGCCGGGAATATCGGAATGCAGGCAGATTGTGGGAATTCCCCTCTTGTCAAGCTCAGCGATTTTTTTGATGATGGCTGAATCGTTTGAGGCCGCCAGAATCAGAAGGTCGACGCCTTCCTTCTGTATATCCTCTATGGCGTCGAGCTGGCTTTTGATGCTGAACGTCGTGGACCGGTACGTGATAGCGAGCCCGTTGCGTGCAGCTTCATCCTCCAGCCCCGCCCGCATTTCACCAAAGAAAGGCGCATCGAAATCGAAGATGGCCACTCCGATTTTTTTCGCGGAACCGGCTGTCCTTGCTGTCTGATCTGCAGCTTTTGAAACGGCTTCGGCTTTTTCAGCTATCTGATCTGCAGCTTTTGCGGTGGACTCAGCTGCTTCTGCCATCTGATCTGCGGTCTTCGATGCAGCATCTGCAGCTTTTACAACTGCTGCGGCCTTTTTTGAAGTGGAACCAGTGTTTTTTGCCATGCTCTCCTCCTGCAGAAAACATTTCTTAAGAATAATATAAAACAATCTGCCGTGCAATTCAATTCCTGAAGGACAAAAAACCAACAACTCTCTGATGATGTAAAGCAGGAAACCGTCTTCGGAAACTGCAGTGGGCGCCGATAGGTACGGAGGAAGGAAAATGAGGCCCTGCGCAGCGTCATATGTGCATCGAATGTGATGCAGGCAGAAAAAAGGGACTGTGGAAAATGCGTGAGGCATTTTCCGCAGTCCCTTGCTTTCAGAGGATGAAATACCGGGGGGAGCTTTCAGTGGTTGGGCTTCGGCAGAACCCCGCGGCCAAGGCTTGCAACGAAGGAGAAGATCGTGTCCTTCATGGATTCGGCAGCGGGAGAGGGCATGTGGCCTGTGTTTGTGATGATCCCGAGCGTCCGGTACTGGTCCGGATGCAGGGGGAAGAAGTCGACGTGGGCGCTGACGTAGCCGGCCTGGATGGCGGGAATCAGGGAAACGCCCTCCCCGCACTCGACCATGGCAATCAGAGACTGGTCGTCGATGATGCGGCAGTTGGCCCGGACGGAGAGGTCGAATTCATGCAGGATGCGGAGGATGTCCTCGTCGCAGCCGTCGGACTGGATGACGAAGGGGCGGTCTTTCAGATCCTCAGGAGAAATGGCTGTCGTGCCAACCGGCATATAGCCCTTGGGAACGGCAACGACGAAGGGATCCCTGTAGAGGGGAGTGAAGGGCATGCCTTCGCAGGCTGCCTCGGAAACAATTCCCATGTCAATGGTGCCGCCCCGTTCCCAGGCAACGACGTCCGTGTAGGAGCCCTGGTAGATTTCCGTCGTGATATTCGGATAATTCTTTCGGAAGGTCTTCAGGATCTTCGGAATCCAGGCCGTGCAGACGGAGTTCACGGTGCCGATCTTGATGGAGCCGGCCTCGAGCCCCTTGATCTTTTCAATCCGCTGGGAGAGATTTTCCTCGACGGACAGGAGCTCCTTGATATAGGGGGCGATTTCCTGGCCGGAAGGAGTCAGGCGGACGCCGCCGTGCAGGCGGATGAAGAGGGGAAAGCCGACTTCCTCCTCCATCGAGGCGATGGAGTGGGAGACGGCAGAGGGCGTCAGGTGGAGGGTGTCGGCTGCCCGTGCAAAAGAACCGCAGTCGAGGACGGTCCGGAAAATTTCATACGTAAGCAGTGTCATGAGAAATTCCTATTCATAATGACAAATCATTCACGAAATCTGCTGAAGAAGTGAATATACATTCAGCCTTTCAATTCTATGCCACCATTGACCTGCCGTCAAGGGGTGTCTGACGCAGGGCTTTTTTTCGTGAGGCACCAATGCGGGCGGCGGAGCAGCATTTCCGGCTTTTTTTTGCGTGGGGTACCCACGCGTCCACCTGTGGTATACTTGAGCCATGTGTACGAAAGAAATTTCCCTGTGCAAAAACTTTCACTGCCTGGGGCCGGACTGTCCGCGCAACTGCTGCAAGGGCTGGCATATCCCGGTGGACGAGGCGACGATGGCCCGCTACCTGGACCTGCCCGGCGAGGAGGGGCGGCGGATCCGCATCCACCTCACGAAGCGGAAGGGGCTCTACGTCTACCGGCGGATTTTCGGCGCCTGCCCTTTCCTGAACTCAGACCGCCTCTGCCAGTTCCAGGCGAATGGAAACCCGGAGCTGATGCCCCTTGTCTGCCGCTACTACCCGCGGGAGATCATGCGCTATTCTGATTATACCGAGATTACGCTGACACTGTCCTGCATTGCTGCGGCCCGCCTCTTTGTCAACCATCCGGAGCGGATGGCGTGGGCTGATGCGCCGGAAGCTGAGCCTTTCTGGGATGTGGCAAATGAGGACGCGGACTTTCTTGCCTTTCTGTGCGCCGACAGGGAAAAAATCCAGGATGTGATCTGGCAGGAGGACATCCCTCTGGAATGTGTCTGGAGCGGCCTCTACCGCTATGTCGAGCGTGAGCACGGGCTCATCATGGAAAACCGGCTGACGGAGCTGTCGGAAGTTGATATCCGGGATTTCTTCCCACAGACAAATGAAATGAATGCTGCAGGCGAACGTATGTCTGCGGGAAAGGCGGAAGGGGAAACCGGCTCCGGAATATCCGCCGGTGAAACGGAAGAACCGCTGAATCGGAAGCCTACCCTTGCCTTCTTCCCGATCACGGTTCTCGACCGCATGATTTTAAACCACATCGACTACGGCCTCCTTCTCGTGCGCGAGCCCAAGGCTGCTTCATTGATAATGAAGTACAATCACCTTTTCAAGAATCTCTACGTGGATACGGCCGACCGGGAATTTTCCGATGCTGTACACGAAATGCAGGCGAAGAACCCGGGAATGGAGAAAAAGTACCGCGCCTATTTTTCCTACAACATCGGCCAGCTCTACTTAAAGGCCTATGAAAATTACTTCATCCTGCGGCAGTTCCTCTTTGCTGTTCTCTATACGGAGCTCTATATGCTCTTCGAGCTCGTCGCAGCGAAAACGGACGGGACAGGCGGTGTTCTTTCGGACGAGCGGCAGGCGGAAATTCTGGCCCTGACGGAGACGTGCGTCCGCCACAACCCTGACATGACGAAGAATCTCTTCAATGTCATCCGGCAGGACTTTTTGTGATAATGCTCCAATCGAGTGGGAGGCTGCTTTCTGCCCGGGAGGAAAAACCTGACGCTATGCGGACTTTGTATGCGGAAACGCCAATATTTTCAATGGTTTCCAAAAAGTTGACGGAAGGGGTGGCATTCTGTATACAGGTGTGCTATACTACAAAATTTTTATAAAATCCATTGTGGCGAAAATCACCGAAAAGTGCTATTATAAGAAGCGACGCGGGGCAGAAGACGGTCGTGAAACAGGATCTGCCTTCTGAATGGAAACACCCCCGCGATACGTGAGATTCAAAGGTTTCAGGTGATATTCATGAGCGAGTTCAAAGTCGGCGATTTTCTGATGCACGAGCGGTCCGGCGTCTGCCAGGTCGAGGGGATTATTGAGAAGGCCCTGGGCGGCAAGGGAACGGAGAAATTATATTATTCTCTGAAACCGGTATTCGACAAGTCATCGGTCGTTTTCACCCCTGTCGATTCGACGGTCCGGATGCGGGACGTCATGACGGTTGAAGAGACGGATGAGCTCCTCGACCGCGTTCCCGACCTTCCTGTCATCAAGGAGAAGAATCCCCGGGCAGCCCAGGAAATTTTTCGCGAGAAGATTGCGTCCTTCAACCTCGACGAGCTCGCCTCTGTTGTGAAAACCATCTACCTCCGCAAGCAGCTGCGGATGGCGGCCGGGAAGAAGGCCATGTCTTCGGACGAGAAGATTATGGCAAACGCCGGCAAGCGCCTCTTTGAGGAAATGGCCTTTGCCAGGAACGAGGACGTGGAAACGTGCGAGAATACGTTCTACATGCGGCTGAAGAATGAAAAGGACGCCTGCATCAAGGCTCAGGCGGCCGGGAAGATCTAAGGGAGAGTGTTTTGGACGAGCGGCCTGCTGCGGAAAGCACACGGCAAAATGCACATGGCAATTCGAAAAGGCGCAGGGTGAGGAAGCGGGACATAGCCTGTGGAATCATCCTCGCCTTTGCTTGTATTGGGGTAATCACGGTCATCGTTCTGATCTTTGCCGGAATTCGGCATCTGACGGGTGGCGCGGAGACGGCCAAATCAACAGATCACGTCCTGATTGAGGAACGGCCGTTCATTGACGTGGAGCTGCTGACGCCGAACGAGTACTCGAGGCCGCAGCTGGCCCTCGACAAGGTGAACGGCATTGTCATCCACTACACCGCAAACCCCGGAACGACGGCATTTCAGAACCGGAGCTACTTCGAGGGACTGAAGGACACGGGGGAAACCCATGCTTCCAGCCACTTCATCATCGGCCTCGACGGGGAGATTGTCCAGTGCATTCCGACGAGCGAGCAGGCGTATGCGTCGAACAACCGAAACGCCGATACCATTTCCATCGAGTGCTGCATCGGGGATTCGACCGGCGAGTTCAATGGCAATACCTATGACTCCTGCGTGCAGCTCACGGCCTGGCTTTGCACCCGGTTCGATCTGGATCCGGATACGGACGTCATCCGCCACTACGACATCACAGGCAAGGACTGCCCGAAATACTATGTCGATCACGAGGACGCCTGGGATGCGTTCAAAAAGGATGTCGCGTCCTATATCAAAGCGCACGGGACAAAGGTCTCCGAAGAAGAGTATCAGCAGTATGTCGAGTCTCAGGCAGTCGGAGGATCATCTCAGGAATAATTCAGAGCAGGCGGTTTTTGCCTGCTTTTGGTGTGGGCAGTCATACAGGCCGTGGAGCTGACTGCTCTTGTGCGGGTGGGAATACGGATTTTGGTACTTATTGATTTTTGTGAGGCGGAATGTCAGAAGAAGGATATAGAAAACTATATGAACGCGCGGCGCGCTTTCCTCATGCATCTGCGCTTTTCACAATCTGCGACCGGGTGTTCGTCGCCCTGGTTGCAGGATCCTACATGGTCATCCTCTTCTGGTCCTTCGTACTGAAGATGCCGGAGACCGTGCCCTTTCTTTTCGGGCCTGCAGCGGCCTTTGCCTTTGTGTCCATCATGCGGGCGGCGCTCAATTGGCGCCGCCCGTATGAAGCCTTCGGGACGCAGCCTCTGATTGAGAAGGACACGGAAGGGCATTCCTTTCCCTCCCGCCATGTGGCGTCTGCTTTTGCCATCGCCGCAGCAAGTATTCTCTACGATTTCCGCATCACGATATTTCTCGCGGTCCTCGGGGGTATCATAGCTGTTCTCCGTGTCGCCGGCGGCGTCCACTTCATCCGGGATGTGGTGTGCGGTGCTGCCCTCGGCGGCGGAGTCGGAGCGGCAGCGGTGGTAATCTTTCTTCTTTGTCGATGACCGGCTGAGTTTTCTGGCCTGTCTGTGCGTTTGGCAGCAAAGTTCCACCACTGACTGACCTCGGTGTGGGCGGGAAGGCGGGCTTTGAAGCAAAGCTCCACCACTGACTGACCCCGGTGTGGGCGGGAAGGCTGGCTTTGAAGCAAAGCTCCACCACTGACTGCCCCCGGTGTTGGCGGGAAGGCAGGCTTTGCTGCAAAGTTCCACCACTGACTGACCTCGGTGTGGGCGGGAAGGCAGGCTTTGCTGCAAAGTTCCACCATAGGCCCTGTGATGGGGGTGAAATTATCTTCAAGGAAACGAATTTTGTCTTGAATGTTTCCTACGATTTTGATAGAGTAGTTGAAATTTTACATATAAAAGATTTTGCAAAGCTGACAAAGGAACCGGAACTCCCACGCATTGGGTGTCAATCCGGTTCAAATCCATGAAGAAAGGCAGGAAGAAATGGCAAAGATTATCGGTGACGGAATTACTTTTGATGACGTGCTCCTCGTTCCCCAGTACTCGGAAGTGACGCCGAACATGATCGACCTCACAACGCATCTGACGAAAAAGATCGTCCTGAACATCCCCATGATGAGCGCGGCCATGGATACCGTCACGGAGCACCGCATGGCCATTGCCATGGCGCGGCAGGGCGGCATCGGCATCATTCACAAGAATATGTCCATCGAAGCCCAGGCCAATGAAGTCGACCTGGTCAAGCGGTCTGAGAATGGTGTCATCACCGATCCCTTCTACCTTTCCCCTGACAATACCCTGCAGGACGCGGAAGACCTGATGAAGAAGTTCCGTATTTCCGGCGTACCCATCACGGAAAACGGGAAGCTGGTCGGCATTATCACGAACCGCGACCTGAAGTTCGAGGAGGACTACACGAAGCCCATCCGCGACTGTATGACATCCGAGAACCTCATCACGGCGCCTGTCGGCATCACGCTCGATGAGGCAAAGAAGATTCTCGGCAAGGCGCGGAAGGAGAAGCTTCCGATTGTCGATGAAGAAGGACACCTCAAGGGGCTCATTACCATCAAGGATATCGAGAAGCAGATCCGCTATCCCCTTTCTGCCAAGGATTCCCAGGGCCGTCTTCTCTGCGGCGCCGGCGTCGGCATCACGGCAAACATGATGGACAGGGTGGACGCCCTCTATGCAGCCCACGTCGACTGCGTTGTCGTTGACTCCGCCCACGGCAACTCGAAGAATATCCTGAACGCAGTTTCGAAGATCAAGGAAAAGTATCCCGACCTGCAGGTCATTGCAGGAAATATCGCAACGGGCGATGCGGCGGAGAACCTCATCAAGGCCGGCGCTGACGCAGTCAAGGTCGGCATCGGACCGGGCTCCATCTGCACGACGCGTATCGTAGCCGGTATCGGTGTTCCCCAGGTCACGGCCATCATGGACTGCTATGAAGCAGCGTCCAAGTACGATGTTCCTGTCATCGCCGACGGTGGGATCAAGTACTCCGGCGATATGACAAAGGCTCTCGCTGCCGGCGGCAACGTCTGCATGATGGGTTCCCTCTTCGCGGGCTGCGACGAGACACCGGGTGAGTTCGAACTCTACCAGGGCCGGAAATACAAGGTTTACCGCGGCATGGGTTCCATCGCTGCCATGGAGAACGGTTCCAAGGACCGCTACTTCCAGGAGGGAGCGAAGAAGCTCGTTCCCGAGGGCGTTGAAGGCCGCGTTGCCTACAAGGGAGCTCTCGAAGACGTCGTCTTCCAGATGGTCGGCGGCATCCGGTCCGGCATGGGCTACTGCGGCTGCCCGACAATCAAGGACCTGCACGAGAGAGGCAAGTTTATAAAGATCACTGCAGCCAGCCTCCGCGAGTCCCATCCCCACGACATCCACATCACGAAGGAAGCGCCGAACTACTCGTCTGACGAGAAGTGAGAAATCGCTTTTTCGAAATCCCCCACGGCAAAAAGGCCGCGGGGGATTTTTTCACGCCCCTGCACAACACCATATTCTCGCCCGCCATATGATTTCATGCTGCGCGTGTCCGCATGGTACGGACGAATAAAAAAATTTGTGTCACGCGGGCATTTGGTATAAAATGTAAAGTCACACGGGGCCTTGCGAAAGGTTTCGAAAGAGGACCGGACGGAACGGCTGCCTGGCAGCCCGGAAAATTCAGAGGAAGGAGTCGCGCGTGGAATTTCGCCCCTGTATAGATATACATGACGGCGCCGTGAAGCAAATCGTCGGCTCGACTCTTTCCGATGCGACAGGGAAGGCGGCAGAGAACTTTGTCTCTGAGAAGGATCCTGCATACTATGCGGACCTTTTCAGAAAGTACGGCCTGACCGGCGGCCATGTCATCATCCTGAACCGGGCGGGCACGCCTGAATATGAAGCCTCAAAGGCTGCGGCGCTCGCTGCGGCTCGCGCCTGGCCGTCTGCTTTCCAGATCGGCGGCGGCATGAGCCCTGAGAATGCGGCTTCCTTCATAGAAGCCGGCGCAGGGGCGGTGATTGTGACTTCGTATCTCTTCGACAGGGGAGATTTTTCGGAAAACCGCCTTTCTGCCATGACGGATGCCGTCGGCGCGGATCATCTCGTCATCGACCTCTCCGCCAGGGAGGAAGCAGACGGCGCCTGGCATGTCGTCATCGACCGCTGGCAGACCGTTACGGATTTCATCCTGACGCCGGACATCATTGAAGAACTTTCCTCCTCCTGCGTGGAGTTTCTGATCCACGGGACAGCAGTGGAGGGGAAGAAGGCAGGCATAGACGAAGGCCTGGTGGAGCTACTCGGACAGTGCACGGGGAAGCCCGTCACCTACGCCGGGGGGATCAGATCCCTCGAAGATATTGAAAGGATCCGAACGCTCGGCCGCGGCCGGGTGAATTTCACGGTCGGAAGCGCGCTCGACATCTACGGCGGAGATTTGTCGTTTGAAGAGGTTGTTAGGGGAGCAAAAAAGTAGTTTCCTTTGCAAATGGCATCCCTTTAGGAAGTCACGCGGGGCACAAGGGCGAGGCTTCATACAAATGGCATCCCTTTAGGAAGTCACGCGGGGCAAAAGGGCAAGACTTCATACAAATAGCATCCCTTTAGGAAGTCATACGGGGCAAAAGGGCGAGGCTTCATACAAATGGCATCCCTTTAGGAAGTCACGCGGGGCACAAGGGCAAGGCTTCATACAAATGGCATCCCCGGCGAGGGTGAATTTGAAACAGAAAGAAGGACAGCATATGCATTTCACAAAGATGCACGGATGCGGGAACGACTACGTATACTGCGATATCACGAAAGGAAATCCCATTGCGGATCCGGGGGCAGCGGCCATCTACGTTTCGGACCGCCACTTCGGCATCGGCTCTGACGGCCTGATTCTCATCGCTCCGTCGGAAATAGCGGACGTCCGCATGATCATGTACAATGCGGACGGATCCGAGGGCGCCATGTGCGGCAACGGCATCCGCTGCGTCGGCAAATATGCCTACGATCACGGCCTGGTGAAGAATACGGAAATCGATGTGGAGACAGCCTCCGGCATCAAGCACCTGACTCTCTTTCCCGGTGCGGACGGAAAAATCGAAAAGGCGACCGTCGACATGGGGGAAGCCATCACAGACTGCCGGAAGATTCCGGTCACCCATCCGGACAATGAAATGATCGACCAGCCGATCGAAGTGGCCGGGCAGATATTCAAGGCGACCTGCGTATCCATGGGAAACCCCCACTGCGTCGTCTTCCGCGACGAAGACGTGCGGGAAATGGATCTCGCGAAGATCGGCCCTTCATTTGAAAATCACCCGATTTTCCCCAAGCGCGTCAATACGGAGTTTGTGAATGTCATCGATCGCGCCCACGTCCGCATGCGGGTATGGGAGCGAGGCTCGGGTGAAACCCTCGCCTGCGGAACAGGAGCCTGCGCCGTCACTGTCGCCTGCGTCCTGAACGGGAAGACGGAAAATACGATAGATATCGAGCTGCTTGGCGGCCACCTTTCCATCACCTACGATCAGGCGTCCGGCCACGTCATCATGACGGGCCCCGCCACAGAGGTCTTTTCCGGAGACATAGAAATCCCGGAGAATATCACAGAGGACGACGTGAAAATTTATACCCCGGCGAAATAAGCGCGATGCGACTAAGCTCTGGCTGCACCTTCGGCTTGTCACTCGCTAAGCCGCCCTGCATCAATATCCCGCAGCTCTCTCTTCGCGCTTGAGACAGCCTAAGGGCTATAGAAAGGATGAAATAATGACACCTGTCAATGAAAACTACCTGAAGCTGCCCGGCAGCTACCTATTTTCTACGATTGCGAAAAAGGTTGACGAGTACAAGGCGGCCCATCCCGACACAGAGATCATCCGCCTCGGGATCGGGGACGTTACCCTGCCTCTCTGCCCGGCCGTCATTGAGGCCCTGCAGAAGGCGGTCGCTGAAATGGGCACGGCAGAAGGCTTCCACGGCTATGCGCCCGATCTCGGCTATTCTTTCCTGAGGGAGACGATGGCAAATGAGGACTACGTAGCGCGGGGCTGCCACATAGAGCCCGATGAGGTCTTCATTTCCGACGGCGCCAAGAGTGACTCCGGAAATATCCAGGAGCTCTTCGCGGAGAATGCTGTCATTGCCGTGACCGATCCCGTCTACCCTGTCTATGTCGATTCGAATGTCATGGGCGGCAGGACTGGCACCTATGATGAAAAGACCGGTGTCTGGTCGGATGTCGTCTATATGCCCTGCACAGCGGAGAACGGCTTCATTCCTGCCTTTCCGGACAGGGTTCCCGATGTCATCTACCTCTGCCTGCCCAACAATCCCACCGGCACGACGCTGACGAAGGACCAGCTGCAGGAGTGGGTCGACTATGCCAATGACCACGGCTCCGTCATTATCTTCGATGCGGCCTATGAGGCCTATATCAGCGAGCCCGACGTTCCCCACACGATTTTCGAATGCAAGGGGGCGCGGACCTGCGCCATTGAGATCCGGTCCTTCTCCAAGAATGCCGGTTTTACAGGTCTCCGTCTCGGAGCGACCGTCATCCCCAAGGATCTGAAGAGGAACGGGGCCTCCCTCCACGACATGTGGGCCCGCCGCCACGGGACGAAGTTCAACGGCGCTCCCTACATCGTCCAGCGGGCCGGTGAAGCGGTCTACTCGCCGGAGGGAAAGAAGCAGACGGGCGAGCAGGTCGCCTACTATATGGAAAATGCGCGGCTCATCCGCGAAGGCCTTGAGAAGGCCGGCTATACGGTATATGGCGGCGTCAATGCGCCGTACATCTGGCTGAAGACGCCCGGCGTTTCCTCCTGGGACTTCTTCGATTACCTTCTCGACAATGCCCATGTCGTCGGCACGCCCGGTTCCGGCTTCGGACCGGCAGGAGAAGGCTATTTCCGATTGACAGCCTTCGGAACCCACGAGAATACGCGCGCTGCGCTCGAGCGGATAGCGAAGCTGTGACATCGGTACAAGTCGAATCCGGCAGCTGCAATCTGCTGCCCGGACAAAATCTGCGCGGTTGATGATTTACAGATCTGCAGTGAGTATTTCTGCAAAAATCCGGAGGACATGAATCTCGAATGATTCCGGATTTGGTTTTTGAACAGGAATCATATTTCATAGAAAAGGAGGAAGGGCATATGAGTGACGTGACAAGTGAAAACAAGCTGCCTGAAGCAGAAGAGACTGCCCTTGCCTCTGACCATCTGACGGCGTCGGAAGTCAGCGCTGCCTTCCAGGAGGCGCTGGAAAAGGCCCACGAGAACAGCCGGAAACGGCCTGTCATCATCGGCGCCGGCATGACGCCCCCGGACAAGATCGACAGGGAAGAGCTTCTTCAATGGGAGGAGCGGATCACTTCTCCCAACAAGGGCATCATTGCGACCGAAGACTTCACGGATCCGGAAACCATCTACTTAGAGCTCGTCCACCGCATCCGCAAGTACCATCCGAATACGGATATTTCGATGATCGACCGCGCCTATCAGTTCGCGGCGGATCAGCATGCTGACCAGAAGAGGAAGAGCGGGGAGCCCTATATTATTCATCCCCTCTGTGTGGGGCTGATCCTTGCAGATCTCGAGATGGACAAGGAAACCATCGCCGCCGGCCTTCTTCACGACACGGTGGAAGACACCGGCGCAACGGTGGAGCAGATTTCCGAGATGTTTTCGCCGGAGGTCGCCCTCCTCGTTGACGGCGTCACAAAACTCGGTATGCTGTCCTACGACAAGGACAAGGTCGAGGTCCAGGCGGAGAACCTCCGGAAGATGTTCCTCGCCATGTCGAAGGACATCCGCGTCATCATCATAAAGCTCGCCGACCGCCTGCACAATATGCGGACGCTTCAGTATATGAAGCCCGAGAAGCAGAAGGAAAAGGCAAAGGAGACGCAGGAAATCTATGCGCCCCTCGCTTCCCGGCTCGGTATTTCAAAAATGAAGGTTGAGCTCGACGATCTCGCGCTCAAGTACCTGGATCCCGAATCCTATTATTCTCTTGTCGAGGCCATCGCCATGCAGAAGATGGAGCGGGATACCTATGTGGACAGTCTCGTCGATGAGGTGAAGAAAAAAATCGGCGAGGCGGGCATTGAGGCCACGATTGAGGGGCGCGCCAAGCACCTCTTCTCCATCTACAAAAAGATGGTGAACCAGCACAAAACCCTGGATCAGATCTACGACCTCTTTGCCATCCGGATCATTGTCAAGGACGTCAAGGACTGCTATGCGGCTCTCGGTGTCATCCACGAAATGTATACCCCTATTCCCGGGCGTTTCAAGGATTACATCGCGATGCCGAAGCCCAATATGTACCAGTCCCTGCATACGACGCTGATCGGCCCTGACGGAACCCCTTTCGAGATTCAGATCCGGACCTGGGAAATGCACCGGACCGCTGAATACGGTATTGCCGCCCATTGGAAATACAAGGAATCCGGCTCGGGCGTCACGGTCTCAGGGGAAGAGCAGAAGCTTTCCTGGCTCCGGCAGATCCTCGAGTGGCAGCAGGATATGAGCGATGACCGGGAGTTCATGAATCTCCTCAAGTCGGACCTCAATCTCTTTTCGGACACGGTTTTCTGCTTCACCCCCCAGGGCGATGTGAAGAATCTTCCTTCGGGCTCGACGCCGATCGACTTCGCCTACAGCGTTCATTCGGCTGTCGGCAACCGCATGATCGGGGCCAAGGTCAATGGCAAGCTTGTCCCCATCGACTACCAGATCCAGAACGGGGACCGGGTTGAGATCATTACGTCCCAGAACTCCCGCGGGCCTTCCCGGGACTGGCTCAAGGTCGTGAGGTCTACACAGGCGAAGAACAAAATCACCCAGTGGTTCAGGAACCAGTCCAAGGACGAAAATATCGCCCGGGGGCGCGAGCTTCTCGTCACCTGCGCGAAAAACAAAAATATCGATATCGGGATCCTTTCAAATCCCGACTACCAGCAGTCAGCCCTTACGAAGTACGGCTATCGGGACTGGCCCTCCCTGCTGGCGGCCGTCGGCCAGAACTCCGTCAAGGACGGGGCCGTCGTCAACCGTATGTATGAGGCCTATCTGAAGGAACACCCGAAGAAGGTCACGGATGAGGACATCCTGTCCGATCACTCCGGTGAGGCAAAGCCGGTCCTCCACTCCAAGAATTCCAAGGGCATTGTCGTGTCCGGTATGGACGACATGTCCGTGCGATTTTCCCGCTGCTGCAACCCCCTGCCCGGCGACGAGATCGTGGGCTTCATCACGCGGGGGCGCGGCATCAGTATCCACCGGACGGACTGCGTCAATATCATCAACCTTCCGGAAATCGAGAAGCAGCGCCTGATCGAGGCGGAGTGGACGCCCGACATCCTGGCCCAGAAGAAGGACGAGGTCTTTTCGACGTCGCTGGCCATCTACGGCAACAACCGGACAGGTATGCTGGTCGATATCTCCCGCGTTTTCACGGAGGCGAATATCGATATCCAGACGGTCACGTCCCGGGTGGCGAAAAACGGCGTTGCAACCATCACCCTTTCCTTCGGCGCCCGTGACAAGGAAGAGCTTCGGGCCCTGTCCGAGAAGATTATGCAGATTCCCGGCATCATCGACATCAAGCGGACGACGGGATGATCATATGACTAATATTTTTGCCGCGTTCGGATGCTGCTTTATGAACCCCTTCAAATAGGCTGTTTGGACAAGGCGCTTTGCGCGCGGGCGCGTCAGAGGAAATTTTCATGAACGAAAACTTTGAGGCGGTCTGTCTGCCGGTCGGCCCCCTGCCGACGAACTGTTATGTGATCAAACGCAAGGAGTCGGACGAGTGCCTGATTGTCGATCCGGGACCGGGAGCAGGAGCGCTTGCAGACCGCATCCTCGCGAAGGACTGGAAGCCGGCCGCTATCCTCGTGACGCACGGCCACAGCGACCACGTGGACGGACTCGCTGATCTTCAGGCAGTCCTTGCCGGGAAGACGGGGGACGAGGTGCCTTCTTACTCCGCGGAATCAGAAAAGGACGTCTTCGTAAATCCGGAGGAAAATGTCTCCCCCATGATCACAGGCGAGGCGAAGACCTATTCCGTTGACAGGTGGCTGACGGATGGAGAAGAGATCACGCTTGCAGACATCCTCATCCGTACGCTCTACACGCCCGGCCACACCCGGGGCGGCTGCTCCTTCTACCTGCCCGAAGCGGGTGTCGTCTTCGTCGGCGATACCGTATTTGCCGGCGGCGTCGGGCGGACGGATTTCCCGGGTGGCTCCATGAGCGAACTCATCCGGTCGGCTACGGAAAAAATCCTGACGCTGCCCGATGACACGGACCTTCT
>OMTX01000121.1 GCA_900314085.1 uncultured Lachnospiraceae bacterium
TTACCAGACTGTCCCTTCCAGACGTCTCTACTTAAGAAACACATAAGCGAAGAAACCTGCATAGAAAGGAGCTTTGGCGATGTCATCTACTTTTGCACCCACCTCTGCACCCGGCAGATTTACATAAAACACAAAAATAAAACAGAAATCTCTCATTGCTAACAGCTCATAGCCTAAATTTATTTTGAGCTGTTCTGCAGCAATTTCAGAAGTTTTCCGTCAAACGTGGCAATTTCTGCATCATTCACGGAATGATAAGCAGAAAGGACGCAATCCACAAAATCCAGATTTTCTGTTCCATATGTTTTTACCGCTTTTTTCAACACATCTATATCACGGCTTTGTACAAGATCAAGGAAATCATTGAGTGTATCAGCTATCTGTCTTCTTTGCAGTTGATAAACGCCTTTTAGGACATAAACGACCTCCGCTATCACTTCGATGGTAGCCGTTGCCTCTCCGCCCTGAATATACTCATCCGCCCTTTCCGCCATCTCCTTATTGTCATTCAGAAGATACCGGAGGATCATATTCGCATCAAGGATTACCATATTTTTCCACCGCAGCATGTTCCCATGCATCCTTTTCCTTTTCTGCAAGGGCTGGATCAGCAAATGTCGTCAGAGCTCCCCGCATGCTCTTTTTCGAATGCTTATCTCCGAAATCCACAAAATCATCCATGACCGTGATGATGACTTTCTGATTAGGCTTTATCGAAATCTGCTCCATCGAGCGAATGTTTACGCCGTCAAAATATCCCTGCACCGCAACCATCGCTGTCACCTCCTTAATGAAGAACTATTGATAAGTATAACATCTTTGAGGCATAATTGCATCGGCTTCCATATCCATGATTCTCAAATCATTGCATTACTGTTTATTTTGCTGCTTTATCGGTAATCTCCACGACATTATCTGCACGCCCGGCAAGAGCAAGGTCATGCGTCACCATCACTACTGTCTTTCCTTCCCTTGCAAAGTTCTTCAGACACTCCATCACAAGAAATGCGTTTTCCCGGTCAAGGGAACCTGTCGGTTCATCCGCAAGGATCAGATCTGCCTTCTTCATCATTACCCGGGCCAGAGCCACCCGCTGCTGCTCCCCGCCGGAAAGCTGATAGACTTTTGTGTCCTCCGCACCTCCCATCCCGACACGGTCAAGAGCCTCCTCCATGCTGACACCCGACCGGGCATTCCCTTTAATCAGGCTGAGGTTCTGGCGGACAGTCTTTCCTTCGAGCAGGGCAAAGTTCTGGAAAAGAAACGCCACCCGCGTTTCAAAATAATCCCGCTGCCTTATGTCTGCAACATCCGTCCCGCCGAGCAGGATCTGTCCGGAGTCCGGCTTCTCCAGCCGGCCCAGCATATTCAGCAGGGTCGTCTTCCCGCATCCGCTCTGGCCGGTCAGTGCCGACAGACAGTTTTCAGGAAGTTCCAGGTTCAGGTCGGAAAAGACTGTCTTCCCCTGGAAGACTTTCTCCACATGTCGGAATTCGATCACAGACAGCCTCCTTTCAGGATCTTCGGAATCGCCGTTTTCTCCAGACGGGTGATTACCGCTGCAGCTGATGCATTTTCTCCGGCCTCAATAATGAAAAACGAGAGCAGTACCGTACCCGGATGAGTCATTCCGGAAAGGGCTCCCCCAAGCAGAATAATAGCTGCAAGAACGAGGTTTATAATATTATTCATAAAAAGAAGTCTCCGGTACCGTTCAAATAAGGAATAGCCGGATACCTTCTTCAACGCATATTCCATCCCGTGGAAGCGGAATTCCAGGTTCCCGATCACAGCAAGGACAGCAAGGTCGATCACCACGATCAGGACACAGAAGGAAGTCAGAAAGCGGAGCATCTGCCGGGCCACGTCGGTTTTCAGCCGAAGGTATTCCCCTCCATTCGTAATCCGGTCACCAGCTGCATCATGCGCCGGATTGACTGTCTTTACAAGTTCCCGGAAGGTGCTTGCCATGCATTCATAAAGTACGGAACTTCCGTCCGTAAGATAGGCGTCGTTGATGGAGAGAATGTCCGGGCAGTAAATGATAACAGGGTCAGAAGCCGTTCCGACCGGACTATCCTCATCACCGGAAAGGCAGGGGATTGCTAGCTCCTCCCGATATGAAATGCGCTGATAATGTCTGTCGGCCGAATCGAGGACCAGACCAAGCAGGCTCTCTGTCTCTCCTTCCGCCAACGGTTTTTTCTCCGGAAACAAGACCTGTATTTGATCCCCGTCTCTCTGAAATCCGTCGATATCCGGGAGAAGTTTCCCGCCTTCCCGGTTCATGATCAGGATCGGGTGACCGGCCGGCCCGATATTCAAGTCGACGAAAGGAATCGCTTCCTTACTGTGGTCCAGCCAAAGCTTCTGCCATATCCGGTCTTTGCAATCGCCCGTTTCTCCGCCTTCTGAAAGTGTGACAAATATCCCCTTGTCAAAATATTGTTCCAGCGCACTCCCGCGCAATACCTTCAGGTCCTCCATCCGGGTGAGACTTGTTGACAGGGAAAGCAGCAAAACAATAGTCACTGCATACTTCAGAAAATAGAGGGCCGGCAGCAGTCCACCGTTCTTTCCGGTTGTATCTGCAAATACCGCCCGAAAATCCGTTTTCAGATAGGTCAGGTTCAGCAACACCGCAGCAAGCACGCCAACCTGATAGAGAAAGAATGCGGTCAGCGGATGGTAATCCCCCGACATAAACGGCATGACAGAAAGCCGGGCAGCAAAGTATAGGCCCTCAAGCAGAAGAATATCAAAGACCATAGAAGTCCGGACCAGATCTGTCGCTCTTTCTCCATAGATTTCCCTCAGCAGGGCTTCCTTCCTACTGGCAAGAACTGCCGCTCCGTTCAGGATCACGGTCAGCGCAGCGATCAGGCCCCATACAATGAAGATCATGTCTGTCTCGGTAGTCTGCATGATTTCCGGACTCCCGACCTCATATCCCGCGAAATGCTCCACCTGTACAGCCGATAGAAAGGAAATCCTTCCGGTCTCCAGATATTCAGAAAAGGTTAGGGAAGAAAGCGGGCGGAAACGGATCTCCGTTGTTCCGGAGAAGAGAGACCGGTATCCTCCTTCCGCTATTCCCTTATGTTTCAGTGCCTTTCGTACGTTGGTGCTGTCCGTATAGACTGTTAAAGTACGGGCCGTCTTCGTACTCCGGCAAGAAACAACAAAGGCTCCGGCCGCACTGACATCGGTTCGGAACCCTGAAAGCTCTTTTTCGCTGATTCTGCACTCCGCCGAAGGAAAATACGCATCCGTTTCATTTACTATCGTTTGATGAAACAGTTCGCAGCGGAAGATCATCCCGAAGATCAGGACAATCAGAAGCGGTATGCCTTTTACTGTTTTTCCCACGGCATCTTGATCCCCCACACATTTTCTGCCTTTCGGATGAGCGTCTGAACTTCCTTCTGGTGCCGGTCCAGATAGGGCTGATCATCTTCAAATACTGCCGTCTGTGCATCCTTCAGATAGACCTGTCTGGATGTGGTGTCATCTATGAGTACCACACCCACCTCATTGGTCTGAAATGAAAAGGTTGAAAGCCAGATGATCATCGAATCTTGATTCCGGTAGTTCTCGTTTTCATCCTCCGGAATCGCCTTTGTAATGCTGAGATTTCCGTCCTTCCAGTAGAGAAATGTCGGCAGCTTGACTGTAAAGCAGTACCTGTCGTCATCAAGGGCCAAATCCAGGTATGAATTATAGCCGGGCTGCTTTTTCAGCGTGGTCTCCAGCCGGTAAAAGCCGATGAAACGGCTAAAAAACCAGAAGAAACTTGCTATTAGAAACAGCCAGGCAAGTACAGCAATCAGTATAAGAATACGCTTCTTTGAAGAGTTACGGACGATTTGCTTCATTTCACTCCCAACACGATTTCTTCTGATATGCTTCGCAGCGCTGTCACCTAGACCATAATCAAAATAATATCATCCGCCCAACCGGTCAATACTACCTTTTCGGATTACAGCTGAAAATACCGTTATCACAACCAGGATCAGGAATATTCTTCCCGCAGCGATATCCCCTTTGGGGTTCACAGTGATTGTTGCCCCGCCTCCGGTCTCTCCATTATCCTGCTGTATCTTGTAGCCCTTTGATGCATTCAGCAGTTCATCGTAGGAATATCCCGGCAGGCTTGTTCCCGATGCTGAAGTTCTGGATACGGTCTGCTCAGAATCCTCGATCACCGGATACGAATAACCGAGGCTGTAAAAGCCTTTTGCCTTTCCATCCTGAAAACCTATTAAAATCGGAAATTGAAAGCCAGCCATTCCTCCGACGATCACAGCAGAATCAATTCCGTTTATGGAATCAGCTGCGCTTTCTATCGACACACTTCCTGCCTCTCCGTACGTGGGAATCGTCCATTTGCCTTCCTGCGAACGGATTTCTTCCTGCTCTGATTCCGTAAGCACTGCTTTTGCTGTTTCGGACAGAGGAAGCCCCCTGGATATTGTCACGGAATAGTTTTTCTCATCAGTCGAATAAGGCAGAAGCCAGATATAATCTCCTTTTGTCCGCCAAGATTGCCGCTATTGCCTTCCCATCTCAGCCATTGCATCCGTCTGCTTCACCCTACCCCAATTGCTCCATAAACAATGTAGTTTCCGGCATGACGCACTTCAATTTTCGACCAGTCGTTGCTCCAATAGGCCGCCTTTGCCCGGAAGGTTCCATTCGCATTTGTGACATACGCCTGAGAATATTGCTTATTGCACCAGCTGTAATCTTCGTCGATGAACAATGTGATAAATCCATAAACCAGCTTATGAGTGCCGTCAATATAAGCTGTCGATTCCCATGCTGATGTAAAGCTATGCCCACTGCTGTTTCTTTCAATCGTCTGGGCGTTCACCGTACGGCCAAAAGCCAACACTATGATGAGCCCCTAAAGGGCAACTGCCGCGACTATTATCCTCATTGTAAGCGATTTTGCTTTCATGACATTTCCTTTCACTTAGTATTTGTCTCCAAAACATTATATCCTCTGGCGTTCGGGAACCGTTCTCTGCATCATTGCCTTACTTTGCTTACGAGACACAATCCGATAAATCACATCGGCCGCGAAAGATATAATTACTACACGTTCCAGATGATATAAACTCGGGAACAGAATGGTAAACACATCATCCAGTTTCGTCCAGATCCTGTTGTCGTCATTTAAATATTGCGTCCAGATATCCGGATTATTCCCACTCGGCAGCCCCAGATATCTGTTTGAAATCACACCCATCAGTGCCATATCGATTTTATAAGCCACCTTGAAGTAATCAAAAACGAACAGAACGGCTGCCAAAATAACTGCCCAGATAACTATGAAAATCAGTAGCTTCTTCCATTTCAGATCCTCAGTAATATTCTTTTTGTTTCCTCTCCCGAGCTGAATCACTGTAATGATCGCAAGTACCGCAATGTCCATAACCAACCAGACGGTCCGAAGATGACTATTTCCCCTGAAGAACAGAACGGAAACAACTAAAGTAACAAATACATAAAGCAGCGTAAACAGGACAAGTTTTAAATAATATTTAATCGTATCACCCTTCATAAATTCTTCACCTCTTTCCTTTATGATATTTTCAATCAAAAATGGAAGAGCCAACCGTCAGGTAAAAACTCTTGCCGTTCTTATCAAGAGTATTAATGGACAAAACGAAGGAATGCCCGCTTTTTCCCTCCTGGCTGCCATCGGTAAACATACCCTTTGTAAAAATACCCTGAGAAACTCTATTGCCATCTATATGAAAACTATAATTTCCTCTCCCTTGGCAGTCTCCGTCCTCATATCTGTTGCCGCTTACATAGGAGGCCTTGTTGGTGTATCCTGGTACATCATACCAGCAGACATATCCGTTCAATGTGACTCCACCGGAAGTCCGTGTCCCATCAGAAACCTTCCTCTCCGCAGAAGCCGATAACACGTAAATATAGCCATTCTGTTTGTCCTGCGGATCGGCTACCGCAATCCTCTTTAAACTTTGATTTACCTTTGCCTGATTGCTGCTCTTGACACTAATTGATGCCTTTCCCTCCATTGACTCCGGATCAATCGTTTCTATAGATTTTACAAAATCATTATCCCGGACAAATTTCTCATCAGAGCCATTGTAGTTCTGATAGGATTTCGCAATACGATCGCATCGGCCAAAAACGGCCATCGTCGATTCAGCAGCTGCAGCATTTCCTGTATATGCAAGTGCAGTCGTAAACACAATAGTAACCGCCAAGATAAAACGCATGATTTTCTTCATTTTACATGCTCCTTTATTCATCAGAATAATCTATTACCGGGCCGCCCCTTCATTAGTCCTGCTTTACTTCTTTGATATGTACCTCCTTAATAAATTCATCTCCAAAAATTTTGTTCAATAATTCTTTCGACGATTCTTCGCCTATGGCTACCTCATTTTCAGGATCAGCATCGTGTCCTTTTCCCAGTTCCTGTCCAACTGTATCGAAAAACAATTCATCATAAGCACTGGATGTAAGTTCATCCACATCCGCTCGTTCATCTGATCTTTTCCCGTCAGCTTCCAATGAAATAGAGTAAGTCACTCTTTCTCCGTTTTCATATACCATTGTCCTCTGCCCCGGAACGTCATATGTAACCGTTTCCTGCCGTTGCTGGTTCAGCGCCTTCTCCACAACGACGCCGCATCCGCTAATCATGGCAATTGTTATAACAGCCATTGCCATCGTCATCGCCGTTCTTTTTCGGATTCGCGATGCGAAAATCCGATGCTCTGTTTCATCCTGCAGTTCAGCAATGTTAAATTCCGGCGGAACACACATATCCAGGCTCCGTTTATATACTGTTTCAAATTTCATAATCGTCACCCATTTCTTTTCTAAGAAGCTTTCGCCCCCGTAACAACCAAGTTCGTACCGTAGCTTCGTTTTTCTCCCGCAATGCAGCAATCTCACTAACGGAAAGTCCCAAATAATAGTATAGATGCAGGGCATCTCTGTACTTTACCGGGATTCTCTTCATTGCCTCGATCAAATCGATTGCCGCCTCTTTATCCGGCTCTTCTGCCGCATTATTTCTGTCAAGCAATCCTTCCTCCGCAACCGGCACCTTCTTTGAAAACCAGTTGCTCCTCCAGATATTCTTACAAACATTCAGTGCGGCGCGGTAAAGATAGGCTCTTGCTTCCTCCTCACTCCCGAACCTCTTTTTCATTCTCAGGTACCTGTAAAACGTCTCCTGCACAGCATCCTGGGCTTCTGCGGAATCTTTCAGCATGACAAGCATATAATGATAAATTCCTGCATAATGCTTTCTGATAAAGGCCTCGTTATCATCCATTCAGGGGGGCTCCCTTCTCTCATTGCAACCGGTCTATATATATAAACACCTCAGATGACAAAAATTATTCATTCCGAGCGAAAAATCTATTAAATTTTTTTAAAGCTTTTTAATATCATTTGCCAAAGTAATTTCCGACATGTGCAGTTGTTTTGCAACGGGTCTTAGGGCCCCAACCTTCTCCGGAATCCCGTGGGGATTCCGCTTCCGAAAAAAGCTACAGAATGCAACTTTTTGCGTATCCTGTTATCCTCCCGGATTTGCCGATTCGAATCTGCCGTTTTTAACCAGATTTTGGGAAAAGCAGTGTCCGCGCGGGTTTCAGCTCCCCAGATTTTGGGGAGTCGCCGGATTAAGAAAAATCGGCAGTTTTCAGCCTTTCCGGATTTCCCCAGAAAATGGGAAAAGCAGCAATACCACGGCTTTCAGTTCCCCAGATTTTGGGGTTCCGCATAAAACGCATCGGCGGAAAATCCTTTGTGTAAAAATCAATTTCCCAAAAAATGGGAGATACAGTATCCGTGCGCCTTCCGGCTTCCCAGATTTTGGGGAGCCTTTATTTATGCGGTTTTTCAGTCTCACTCGTTTTCTGTGATCATTTTCGGATTAAGCCCTTTTCCGCCCCATATACAAAGTGAAGGCACAGATGTCTGTTGTTGCACAACAACAGGATTTCAGATTCGTTCAGGGAAGGGGCGGCAGAGCCGTGGAAAAGAAAATTCATACCAGCGGCCCCGTCGACAGAAAACCGCTGGAAAAGGATCGGTTTGAAAAAGAGCTGCTTGAGCGGGATCTGCTCGAAGACATTTCCTACTGTGAGAAAAGACTGTCCCGTGCTACAATAGGAGCCGATGACATCGCCAAGTACAGCGATATGAAAGAACAGTACCTAGAAAAACTGATAATCAATAAGCATCCGAATGCCATCACATACCTGGAAGGCCGGAAAGAATTCCGCACACGGATCCCCGGAGGGAAGAAGCTCTCCGCAAGGACACGGAAAGAGCTGCTTGAGAAGCTCTATAATTATTACTATGGAAAACAGACCTACACGGTCGGAGAGCTCTATCCTCTGTGGCGGGACTGGACGGCGGAGATGAAACACCTCTCGATGAAGACGCTGAAAGTAAATGATTATACTTTCGACGGATTCATCCGCGATTCGAAGCTGGCCGGGATGAAGATCCGCTCGGTCCGGGGAAGCGACATCGCTTCCTTCATGACCTCCTTCTCGGAGACCGTGACACGAAGCCAGCTCGGCAATATCAAGACGATCCTGAACGGGATCTTCGATTACGCCGTTGCCCACGACATCACGGAGATCAACTACGCACGCCGGTACAACACGCGGATGATCAAGACGAAGGCCGGTACAGACCATCAATTCGACGTCTACACAGACGCTGACCGGGAGAAGATCCTCTCTGTCACGGAAGAAAGCTCTGACCTTTATGACCTGGCCATCGCCTTTGCTTTCTGCGTGTGCTGCCGGATCGGTGAAATCCGGGCCCTGCACTACGAAGACATCGACTTTGAGAAACGACAGGTGATCATCCGGCGGGAGATCGTCTACCGCCTGAATGAAGACAGGCGGACAGGGCACTACATAGAAGTACCACACACGAAGACCGGCCGCGATTCCGGCATCCGTGTCCTTCCCCTGACGGAAAGGGCCATAAAGGTCCTTGAGAGGGCCATAAAGGTCCTTGAGAGGGCCATACAGGCCGGTGATGGAGAAAAACAAACAGATGGCTACATCTTCCGTTCCGCCTCGGGAAAGCCCATCTACGAGCGCATGTTTGCCAAGCGCCTGAAGGAAGCCTGCGCAAAGACCGGCGTGAAATACCGGTCGAGCCACAAGATCCGCTTCTGGGCGGCGACCGCCCTCGGGACGGACCCGGAGATGGACTTAAACGCCCTGATGGCTTCCGGCGGCTGGGCATGCAAAATTCCCCTACGGGAAATTTTGCCCCGCGGCCGTCGCCAAATGGACATGCGAGCATGTCCACTTGGCTCGTGGCTTCGCGAGAATAAGCAGACCGCCCTGCACTATCTCCAGTATTCGGATACCACGGAAAAGAAGAAAGCAGCCTGGGAGCGGCATTTCAACTGAAAAGCGCAGCCTGCACCCACCTGCACCCGAAAATCCGGCAAAAGAAAAAGGCCTGAAACCCGCTGGTTTCAAGCCTTTCCAAGTATCGATGCGACTGGATTCGAACCAGCGACCTCTACGTCCCTAACGTAGCGCTCTACCAAGCTGAGCCACGCATCGAGTCAGCCTGTTCTGAAGCATCTTCAAAACAAGTGCTTGAATAATATACCAAAATGCACTCGCGATTGCAAGCACTTTTTCAATTAGTCATTAAAAATCTTCCCGTACATGTAGTGGTCGTACCAGACGCCCTTCAGGCAGAGCTTGTCGCGGAGGAGGCCTTCGCGCGTGAAGCCGAGCCCCTCGAGCAGGCCGATGGACGGGGTGTTGTCCGTCATGACAAGGGCTTCAATACGATGCAGGCCGAGCTCGCGGTGCAGGAGCCCGTTCGCGAAGCCGATAGCCTCGTGGGCGTAGCCGCGGCGACGGTAGGCCATGTCCATCTTGTAGCCGACCTCACAGCAGCCGTAGTAGGCGCGGCGGATATTGCGGTAGCTGACCGTGCCGATGATCTGCATGGGATTGTCCTTTTGAAAAATGAAAAAGCGGACGAGCTTGCCCTGCTTGAAGGCGTCGGTTTCGTAGTCCATGCAGCGCTCGTGGAAGGCCAGCGTGTGGACCTCCTCCGCCGGCAGGGGCTCGTATTTGCCGAAGTCCATGATATTTCGTTCATAAAAAGACTGCACGAGCGGCGCGTCGCGGCGTTCGAGAACCCGCAGAATCAGCCGATCTGTCTCGTATTTTTTCTTTATCGGTGTCATGATTTCTTATGAATAATGTAATGCCTTCGGTCGTTCAGTGCTTTTCCCTTGCAGGCATCCCGAAAGCCTTCTCCTGCACGGCTTTTCAGCCGCAGAGTTTTCTGTATTTCCGGGAGTCTCATTCATCTCCTGCTAATTCATATCCGCGCAGGGCCACTTCCGTTCCCGGCAGTTCTTCCTTCAGCATTTTCAAAACCCGCTGCAGGCGCGCGTCGTCAGGCGTTTTGCAGCGTTCCGGCGCGATCACGCCTTCGCTCTCGCGGTAGGGCTGAATATAATACCGTTTCGCCCCGCGGATCCACGCGGCAATCGCCGAAAAATCGCTATCTTCAAAAAGCCCGTCCACAAAGGTCGTGCGGAATTCGTAGTCGACACAGCCGGTGAGCAGGATGTCTGCGGTTCGGCGGACGTTTTTCGACAGCCTTTTCTGTATACCCTCTCGGGGTATAACGGTCACACTCCCACCAATAGTCCCACCAATTTCACCGGCATTGGATTCGCCTGCATTCTGTAAACCAGCCGTCTGCGGATATTTCTCCGGGCATTGCTTGATGTCCATGGCGATATAGTCCACGAGGTCGCGCGAAATCAGGGTTTCCACGACCTCCGGATTCGTTCCGTTTGTGTCGAGCTTGACGGCAAGGCCAAGCGACTTCACCTTTTCCGCGAAGTCAATGAGATCCGGCTGCAGCGTCGGTTCTCCGCCGCTGATGACGAGGCCTTCGAGAATCCCAGCCCTCTTTTTCAGATGGTCAAGGATGTCGGCCTCGCGCACAGGCTCGGCCTGCCCCGCCCCTGTCACAAGCTCCCCATTCTGGCAGTAGGGGCAGCGGAAGTTGCACCCGCCCGTGAAGATGAGGGACGCGAGTTTGCCGGGATAATCGAGAAGGGTAGTTTTCTGAAAGCCGAGAATGCGCACCGGTGGTCTCCTTTTCACAAAGCTTTCTGATTATAACATACCTGAAGATATTATTATTGCCAGTCTTGCCTCATATTTTCTCTTGATATAAAATCTTCTTAATTGAATCATTTCAGGAAACGAGGTGATTTTTATGCTTTATCCATACATGACATTAAATGACGGCACGGAAATCTGCCATTCACAACTGATTGAAGAAGATGGGCAGCACAAAGTCATTGTTCACTTTGAGAGACCGAATGACAGTGGAGACTTCGACTCTGCAAGATGCGAGCTCCCCTCCTATACCTGGCTGCTGAAAAAGGGATACTCGGACAAGGATATAGATTTCTTTACCCGACTGCTGGAAAGCAATGCCCACCTTCTTTATAAATATGCCGCTTCAGGAGGTATCAAAATTGCCTAGTCTTTTTTCTGTCAGCGGATACAAAATATTTTTCTGGTCTGATGAAGGAACAGAGCCTATTCATGTACATGTCTGCAAAGGAAACCTGTCGCCGCATGCGACAAAAATATGGCTCACAAAGCAGGGCGGTTGTATCCTCGCCAGCAACGGCAGCCGGATACCTGCACCGGAATTAAATGAACTGATGGAATTCATATCAGCACAGTTTTTTGTCATTTGCGATGCCTGGAAGAAACACTTCCTCATTGATGACATCAAATTTATCTGCTAAAGAGGAGGACGCAATGGGACTTTTTGACGGGCTCGCCGAGGCGCGCGAACAGAAGAAAATCGAAGGGTATATGCGGGCGGCGCTGAAGGAAGCGCAAAAGGCATACGATATGCACGAGGTGCCGATCGGCTGCGTCATCGTGAAGGACGACAAGATCATCGCAAAGGCGTGCAACAAAAGAAACCACGACCGGTCAGTCCTCTCGCATGCGGAAATCCTCGCCATTTCCCAGGCCTGCAAGAAGATCAAGGACTGGCGGCTCGACGGCTGCACGATGTACGTGACTCTCGAGCCCTGCCCCATGTGCGCCGGAGCCATCGTCCAGGCGCGTATCCACCACGTCGTGATCGGCGCCATGAACCCAAAGGCCGGGTCTGCAGGCTCTGTCATCAACATCCTGAAGACCCCCGGCTTCAACCACCAGTGTGAGGTCGAAAGCGGACTGCTGGCTGACGAATCGAGTGCCCTGCTTTCGAGCTTCTTCAAGGACCTGCGCGAAACGAAGGATGCCGCGGAGAGCACGGACGGAATCGCTGCCGGAGACGACGAAGAAATCGACGAAAAGAACGTGGCAGCGCCTGCAGCTGCTCCCACAGAAAATTCTTCAGAAGAATAATCAATCGACCCGGAGCCGCATCTGACGATGTGCTCCGGGTCTATTTCGTTCTTCCCCAATAAATATTTTTACAGGCAGTCTTTTTTTCAGAAAAGCAATGCAGTGCCCAGCAAAACCGCCAGCCCCGCAGCGTTCAGCAGCGTAAATACGGCGAGGTACTTTCCCGGCTTTGCCCCGGATGCCCCGCAGTAGAACTGGAAGGAGATGAGCGACGCCATCGAAGCAATCAGCGTTCCTAAGCCTCCGATGTCCGTCCCGACAATCAGGGCCTCGTAATCGTCCGTGAAGGAGGAGAGGAGCATCGCAGCAGGCACATTGCTGATGACCTGGCTTATCGCAACAGCGGTAATCATCTCGTGCCCGCGGATCACAGCCGACAGAGCCTCCGAAAAGCCCGGCAGCGCCTGGATATTCCCGGTCAGGATGAAAAAGACGATGAAGGTCAGCGGCAGGACGTAGTTCACCTTCCGGAGGACATTCCGGTCAGCAAGCAGGAAGAAAATAATGCAGAGCGCCAGCAGCAGCGACACGTTTCCGATGTGGAAAACAGCCAGGATGCAGACGGCAAGCAGGACGAGCGAGCCTGCCCCTTCTATTTTCCGCCTGCGGCCGGAAGCCCTGTTTTCCGTAGTTTCCCGGAGCTCCAGTTTCCTCTTCGACAGGAAAAGACAGGCGATCAGGAGCATGCACAGGGAAACCAAAGTGTAGGGCAACATTATTCCTATGAAATGGAGGCCTGAAATTCCGGAAAGATTGTAAAGATAGAGATTCTGCGGGTTTCCAAAGGGCATCAGCATGCTGCCGAGATTTGCCGCGATCGTCTCGAGGACGACCACCGGAATCAGCAGATCTTCGGCGCCTGCTGCCGAAAGCAGGACGATAGTCAGCGGGACGAAGGAAATCAGCGCCACATCGTTCGTGACGAGCATCGACACGAAAAAGCAGGCGAAAATCAGGACCGCAGACAGGCTCCGTGTCGACTTCGCCGTCCGGACAATCCGGTCCGAAAGCAGACGGAAGGCCCCGCTTTCCATCAGCCCCTGCACGATCATGAGCTGGCACAAAAGCAGGCCGACTGTCCGCCAGTCGATGTAGGACGCGTACCCGGCATTCGGCGGCACGAAGAACATCGACACAAGCGCCGCAGCGCCTGCGATCACAAACACCGGATTTGATTTGATGAAACGGGAGATCATGGGGAGAGGTGCTCCATCCCCATATAGTGATAGTCGTCCATCGCGTGCCTCCTTATGAATAATATAGCGCGCCGGGGTATCTGCCGCCTGCGCTGATCTGAATGTGAGCCATTCCCGAAATTCGTGCCGCGATACAGTCGGCAGCCTTCCGGCTTCATGCGCGTTTCATCCCGGTCACGAGATATCATAGAACAGGATATTTTCATCCTTCTCCAGGCTGCTCAGAAAGTCGGCCCGCTTAAGCGACCGCCCCAGATCAACCGTCACCATGAGTGTGGGGCCGTCACCCTTTACCCGGCTCTTGGCGAATTCCAGATTGGAAAATTCCGCGTCCATTTCCCGAAGCGACCGGATCACATCCTTTGTGGCTTCCGGTTCCTTCAATTCCAGAAATAATGTAAAATGCCGGCTCTTCTTCCGCAGAGCCCTATCTATCCCGTGCATTCCGAGAAGGGATACGACGATGATGGCAACCGCAATCAGGGCGCCATCCAGAAAACCAATTCCTATGGCAAGGCCCACGCAGGCGCACGCCCAAAGGCCGGCAGCAGAAGCAATGCCGTGCACCCGGTTCCGGTCAGTGACGATGATCATGCCAACGCCGAGAAAGCCGATTCCGCTGACGACGTACGAACCGATTCGCGTCAGGTCTATATTTGCGTTCGGGAAGGCGAGGTATGCGAACTGCCCGACCAGCATCGTAAGCGCTGAACCGACGGAAACCAGAATATGCGTCCGTACCCCTGCGCTCTGGGACCGCAGTTCCCGGTCAAGCCCGATCACAAAGCCGAAAAGTGCGGCAAGCAAAAGCCGGGCGGCAATCGAGCCGACGCTCATTGTTGTCATAAATTGCTGAATCTGTGTACCCATCATCTGTCCACCCTGCCAAAAATCATCGTCATCGCCTGAGAATTCATCCTCTTCGTCCTCATCCGGACCGTCAGTGCCGTCGGGATCCGGCGAACGGCTCTTTCATCTTCACTCCTACTTCCCTCCCGTCCCGTCCGCCTTGTCCTCCTCGCGCTCGTCTTCGCGCTTGAGGATACGGTGGGCGAGCTCTAAGGGCGTGTACTTCTTCACGCGCTCTAAGTACTTCTCGCCGGCCTCCTTCAGATCACCCGTAAAGGACGTCCGGCGGACACGCAGCAATGCGAGACGCTGGGCGGGCGTGCTATCTGCGATGGCCTGACCGACGGCGCTTGAAAGCAGGCGCTCCTTGAGTTCCGCAGCGCCTTGCGCCCCTGTCTCCGTAATGCCGGCGCCTACTGCGCTCGCTGCCTCCACAGCCCGCTCCATCTGCCGGTTTATGCCGGCTGCAAGCCGTTGTATCCTGGCGGATACGGACTGAATGGAGGCGATGGAAAGACCGAGGTCAGCGCCGAAGGCGCACATTAGTAATAAAGAAATACCCTCCGTCGCCAGCGGATCGTGGTTTCCGACGCGCTCCATCGCAAAAGGAATGACGTACTTCACAATCACGACGCCCGCAACGCCGAAGCCGAGCGACGCCGGCAGGCAGATGCGGCCGTGGATGTTCAACGGCAGGTCGCTGTAGTCCCACCAGACCGCGTGGAAGAGCCGCTCCATCACATAGCTCGTCACGTATTCGAGAATGGCGCTGCCGACGACTGATATGACAAAGACTTTCCACAGAGACACGTCCCCTGCGGAAAGGTCCGGCAGCAGCCGCACGATGATCATCATCCCGACGGTGCCGACGCCGTAAATCGGAATGACCGGCCCGAACAGGAATCCGCGATTTTCCCACCGCCCCTGTTTGACTGCGCTGTACAGGCACTCCCACACCCAGCCGGCGAAGGAGGCCTCTATGAAGTAGACGAAATACAAGCTGAAGATCATTGATTTTCCTTATGAATAATGTAAAGCGCTGGCTTTTCCGCCCCCGCAGACACCACGGCCGCCCACGCAGGGCGGCTCCATAAACGCCCGTATTTTCAGGCAGCAGAAATCCCGCCTATCCTCATGATTTACTGCAGAAGGTCTTGCATATATCCTGCTTCTACGCAGCGAAAGTCTTCTCCCACATCGTTGCAACCTTGTCCGCGATTGTGACGGCCCAGGCCTCGCGGCAGACCGGCGGGATGACAGTCAGCGGCCACATGTGTTTCCGGATGGCGTCCCGCTCGCGGTCATTGAGACTGAAATCCCGGTCCGCATTTTTCAGTGCCGTCCCCGGGTGGAAGAAGCCGTGCAGCTTGGGATGTACGTCGCCCTCGCCGCCGATATGCCAGTCGTAGAGGAAGTAGTCGTGAAGGAGGGCGCCGCGGACCAGAGACTCGCGGTCGCAGTGGAGGCCGAGTTTCCGGTCAACGGACAGGGCGAAGTGGGCGACGTGGAGCTCGTGGCTGTAGACGCTGAAGGTTCCATGCTGCACGTAGTTCTTCTGGCTCAGAAATGTCCTGTCCTTTAAGATGTGCGCCGCGTAGGGCATCAGCTCCGCTTCTATGCTTTTGTCCGAAAGTGCTTCTGTCATCGTATCTTCTTCCCGCGTTTTTTGCCAGCCCGCAATCTCCACAAAATCCTGCGAGCAAAATTCCGCCTGCCTGCAATCATTGTCTGCATCCGAAAACAGCTTTCCGCGCTCATTTCCTATACTCAATTCAGGATCCTGATTTTCGTTCACTTCTCCCAAGCAGACAGAGTAACACAGACGCGCGTTTTCTTCCATAGGATGCCGCAAATCATACGTCCTGCGCCTGGGCGGCTAAGGTTTAGTGGAAGTTTGTTTTAAAACTTGCTTTTTTACCCAAACGCAGGCGCAGGGGTGGTGGAGGTTTGTTTTGAAGCCTGTTCTTTAAAATGTACCCCATAGTGTGGACACGCTAAAAAGTTTGAACCCTGTTTTTTAGA
>OMTX01000120.1 GCA_900314085.1 uncultured Lachnospiraceae bacterium
CGTCGTAGATCTGGATGATGACCTGGGCGGACTTGAAGGTCATATAGGAAATCCCGAGGAAGCCGAATACCGAAAAACCGGCGGATGTCTTCGGCAGATACTTGTTCAGGCAGAGCGGCAGGATTGAGAGAATCAGAAAAAGCCAGTAGAGCTTTCCGTTCCGCTTCCACTTCTTCCGAACGACAAGATATACCCTCGCTTCAATATATTCCCAGGCTAGGAAGATGCCAAGGAAAATGAGGGCCGGAAGATTGTGCCCCATCGCGAGAAATACGAAAAGGACTGATACCGCGAAACCGTAGTACCGAAGCGGCTTTTCGAGGACTCCCAGGATGATGGCCGGAATGCAGGCCGCTGCCAAAGTCAGGAAAAAGGAGAGGTCCGTGAAAAGCGCCATCAGAAGCTCTCCTCCAATGCCTTGCGGTCCAGCTTCCCGTTGTTCGTCATCGGAAAGCTCTCAAAGAAGGCGACACGCTTGGGGACCATATAGGCGGGAACCCGCTCTGCAAGCGCATTTCGGATGGCCTTTCTTCTCGCATAGGACGTATCCTCTCCGGGCTCCTGCAATATGCAGGCCGCAATCCCGTAGATTTCCCCGTCCTTCTTTTCCGGAATCGCCGCAGCGCTTTTCACGCCGGGAATCTGCATGAGGTTTTTCTCGATGTCCCCGAGCTCGATCCGGTAGCCGTGCAGCTTAATCTGGGAATCGGCTCTTCCTGCGCAGTAGACCATCCCGTCACTTGTCACGTACCCGAGATCGCCTGTATGGTAGGCCCGGTTTCCCTTGTCGTCCGTGAAGAAGGCGGCCGCCGTCTTTTCGGGATTATGATAATATCCCTTCGCTACGGTGTCTCCCGTGATGATGAGCTCTCCCTTCTCTCCCGCAGGCAGGCGCTTTCCGTCTTCGGACATGGTATACATTTCCGTGCCGGGTTTGACATAGCCCACCGGTAAAGGACCCTCGGCGGCGAGCATCGCGCGAGCCATCGGCACCGCCGTCACGCAAACGGTCGTCTCTGTCGGCCCGTAGGTATTCACGATCCCGGCAGCGGGGAATCTCTCCATGAGCCGCTCCACCGTTGCTTTCTTCAGGGGTTCCCCGCAGAAGAGAAATTTCTGAAGATCCGGCAGGAGGCCCGGGCCGAATGCCGGATCCCCGAGGCAGAGGTCCGCGAAGGACGGAGTCGACACCCAATAGGTAATGCCCTTGTCCTTCAGGAATGTATCCCGTTTTGCCGGGTCGTCCACCATGTCGTGGGAAAGGCAGACGACGGCCGAGCCTGTGGCGAGGCCGGTCCAGGTATCCATGACGGAGAGGTCGAAAGAGAAGGGCGCCTGGTTTAAGAAGACGCCTGCCTTTTCATCGACGAGTCCGACGGACCAGGCCAGATAGGCCTCGAGATTTCCGGTCGTCACCTCCACGCCCTTGGGCTTTCCGGTAGATCCCGACGTGAAGATAATATAGTGCACGGATGTTTTCGCATTCGCACAATCTGCGAAAACGGCCGAAATATCTGCGTTTTCAGCAATGGCGGCGACTCCTTCCGCGGAAATCACGCCTGCTGCCTTTGCAACCGCCTTCGAAGAGCCCGGAATTTCGGGCGCTGTATTTGCGGCTGTCTCTCCATCCTTCTTTGCAGATTCTGGAATCCCGGCTGTCTCAAAGACCTTCGCCGCTTCCGGAATTTCAATTCCATCGGGCAAAGGCTCTGTCGCAAAGACGACAGGGCTGTTCACGGCTTCAAGGATGTCTGAAATCCTTCCTGCCGGCATATTCGTATCCAGCGGCACATAAGGCTTCCCGCTCCGCACACAGGCGAGGAAGCAGACCGGCTGCCAAATATTTTTGTGACCATACACAGGAATTGGCTGACCTTCCTTGAGGAGAAGTCCAGCCAACCATCCGGCGACCCTGCCGGAGTAAGTCCACAGATCTTCGTAGGTAATTGAGCCCGCAGGCATGACAAAGGCCGGCGCATCAGGCGTCTTTGCCGCGTGCTCTCGTATCGTTTCTAAGATGTCCATTTCAATGCTTCTATGCTTCTGCCTCAGTTGCCGGAGGCTATATTACTCTTGCAATGTGTACAAACTGTGTTTAGGCATTCACTTTTCCCTGCAGCCAGATCTCGCCCTTGAAACGGCGGCCTTTTGCGGGAATGCCGAGCAGGTCCTTCTCGTTGACGGTTACTTCAAACTTCATGCTTTCCGTGACGATGGTCAGAACCCAGACCGTCTGCCGGGTGACCTGATTTAAGAACTTGTGGAAATCCGTAATCTCCCCGACGACAGCGTACTTGTCCGTCTCCACGCCGACGGGCATGAAGGAGGTATCGATGATTTCATAGACGGACTCATTCTGCAGGCGGGATGTAATCTGGGAATAGAGATTCATCTCGTCCATGGAGAGGTCTTCGTAAGCCCGCTCATCTCCGCTCCGCGCGGCCTGTACGAGTTCGCCTTTTTTCTGCCGCGCCTTGTCCGCCCTCTGCTTGAACTCTTCCGTCTTGAAGGACGGAAGAAGGATGGTGCCTGTGTCCGCCAGCCCCATCAGGGAGGTTCCTCCGAAGAAGACCTCGGAATTGTTCTTCTGGTCCGTCTTCAGAAGGGCCATCATATCCTGGACGAAGTAGACGAGGTCGACGCCGATCCTCGTATCATCGCAGACGCCATACATTCCGTTCCGATCCGTCTGGGGTATTATATTAGTCTCAAGCTGATTCGCCTGCAGCTTCGGTTCGCGATAGGGGAAATAGCTGTCGAGAATAAAATTCCCGTCGGCGCCGTAATAGCCGCGCATCGAAATGCCCATGCCGGGCGAAACTTCCTTGCGCTTTTCCACGATCGGATTGTCATCGAGGTCCACGGCTTCGATCGTGATGTCCGGATCCGGAAGCGCTTTCGTATATAGCCATTCGTCGAAATCCCTCTTCGAGAAGGTTCCGAAGCCGATGGCATTCAGATATTTATGCAAGGCTGCCCATTGCCTTTCCAAGTGCCTTCTCTTCCTCAGGGGAGAGACCGAGCACGGCATTCCCGTCAATAATTTCCTTCACATAGGTATAGCACCCGTCGCGGCTGTGCACGATATTCAAAATGTAGCCGTTGTTCAGGTCGTCCAGCATGCAGAGGGTGAAGGACATATTGCCGCCCATCTGATCCAGGGCGTTGTACTTCTCAAGGCCGAACTTGTTGTAGCAGCCCTTCAGATGTTCCTGGATATTCTGTATTGCCTTCTCGTTCGCGTCGTTCGCGGTCCGCAGGGAGTCGACCTGTTCCAGCCGGTAGACGAGCGTATCCTCCAGGGATTTCGCGTTCTTCCCCTTCATGAAAATTTCCAGCCGCTTTTTGATCCGGTTCATCTGAACCATATTGACAATGATCAAAATGAGGAGGACGACGGCCACGGCCGCGAGGCCGATGATGATATAATCGGACGGAATTCCGAGATACTGTTCTATCATACTTTTTCTTTCTTATGATTAATATAAAGCCACTATACTATGCGTAGTTTCTGCCTTGCAGAGAATCGAACACATTTTTGTTTTCCATTCTCCGCTCCGAATGCCATCTGGTTTCCGTGATAGTTTTTTCTGTCAGATCTGCTGCAGGCGGTCTACGAGGTGGTTCAGCTCTTCTTCAGAATAATATTCAATCTCAATCTTCCCGCAGGTTCTGTCCTTCGGGGAAATCTTCACCTTTGTCCCGAGTCTCGTCTTCAGCTTTTCTTCCGTATCCGCATAGATGGCGGCAAGGGCAGGCGACACTTCTTTTCCTGATCCGCCAGCCGGCTTTTCCTGCTCTTCCTTCTGCAGCTTCTTGACGGCCTTCTCCACATCGCGGACAGACATCCGTTCATCGAATACCCGCTGGGCGAACTCGTACTGCCTGTCCCCGTCCTCTATTGCAAGAAGGGCGCGGGCATGGCCGCCGGACAGCTTTTCCGTGACGAGCATTTCCTGGACTCTTGGGTCGAGCTTCAGGAGGCGGATGGCATTCGTGATCGTCGTCCGCTTCTTCGAAACCTTCTCCGCAATCTGATCCTGCGTCAGGTCGAAGTCCTCCATCAGCTTCTTGTAGCCCTGGGCTTCCTCAATCGGATTCAGGTCCTCCCGCTGGATATTCTCAATCAGCTGGATTTCAACGATTTCCTCCGGCGTATAGTTGCAGATGATGACGGGCACTTCCTTGAGCCCCGCCTTTTTTGCAGCCCGCCACCGGCGCTCGCCTGCAATGATAATATAAAAATCTTTCTTTTTCTGAACGAGCAGCGGCTGGAAGATTCCATGCTGTTTGATGGAGTCGACAAGATTGTCGAGCTCATCCTCATCGAAATTTTTCCGCGGCTGGTCCGGATCCGGCTCCACCTTGTTGATCGCCATCATTACCCGGCCGTCGTCATCCCGGCCTGCCGCGTCGCTTTCCTTTTTCGCGGATGCGGCGCTCGCCCCTGCTCGCGCCGGCGGGATCAAAGCGTCAAGTCCTGCGCCCAGCGCCGAATGTTTTTTCTTCTTCGTATTTGTTTCAGGCATTCCTTCATCTACCTTTTTCTATCTGCGTTTCTTTTCCGGCAGAAGCTTTTCCTATGGTCAGGTTCCTTTCAATCCGCTTTTTCACGTGAAACCTTTACCTGAAATTTCTGCTCAGTGTCTTGCGATAATCTCATCCGCCAGCTTGCGGTAGCTCTCTGTTCCGGCTGACTTGCTGTCGTATAGATTGATGGGAAGTCCGTGGGAAGGAGCTTCCGCGAGACGCACATTTCTCGGAATAATCGTCTCGTAGACATGAGCCTGTATGGAATTCTTCACGGATTCCACGACTTCATTCGAGAGATTTGTTCGCCCGTCGAACATCGTAAAGACGACGCCGTCCATCGTCAGCTTGTCATTCAGCCGGTCATGCACGAGATCGATCGTCATCATCAGCTGGGCGATTCCTTCGAGTGCGTAGTACTCGCACTGGATCGGAACCAGCACGCTGTCCGCAGTCGTCATCGCATTGATGGTCAGCATATTGAGCGAAGGCGGGCAGTCGATGATCACGTAGTCGAAGTCATCCTTCACATAGTCAATCGCATCCCGCAGAATATATTCTTTATTGTTCTCGTCAATCAGCTGGATCTCTGCTCCGGATAGATCGATATTCGAGGGGATCAGCTTCAGTCCCGGAATATTCTCTACCTCGACCATGCATTCCTTGGCGGAATTTTCACCGAGCATCAGGTCGTAGATCGACGTCTCCAGCTCGTTCTTGTTCAAGCCGAAACCCGAGGTCGTGTTTCCCTGGGGATCCGTGTCGATGACCAGAACCTTTTTCCCTTTTTCAGCCAGGCAGGCGGAGAGATTGATCGCTGTCGTCGTCTTCCCGACGCCGCCCTTCTGGTTTGCAATTGCAAGTACTGTTCCCATGCTTTCTCCCTATTCTTGTCTCTGAATAATCGCCTGCGCCCTGTCCTATTCCCGTGTCCGAAGATTTCTCCTCTGCATGGAATTCAGACTGTTCTTCTTTTTGCAGGCATTGCCGGGAGCTTATTCTCCCGCTTTTCTGAATATCGATGGCCGTCCCTTCCAAGGTGGTACGTGAAACGTATTATATGATTAACAGCGCCATAAGTCATCACCACAGGCAAATTTATTTGCCGGGTGGTGAATGACTTCATGGCGCGACCCACAGCGAACGCGAAGTGCAAACGAGCGGGAGCTGTGGAAGTAGGACGAGAGTTGCCTTGCAACGAAGTCCTGCGTTAATCGTACCAAACAGACCGTAATTATATCACTTTCAAACTTCGATTACGAATGCGGATTTGCCTTTGATATCCACAATTTGTGGCTTTCTTCTAGATATTGTGGAGTACGCACTGTGTTTCACGTGAAACATTTTGCCATCAAAAACCACAATGTTTTGTACCATGAATTTGATGTCAAATCAAAATCTAGATATCCGTTGAACAGGTTCGAGAATGTTTCACGTGAAACATGACCACAAGATTTAGTCGGGTAGAAAATCCTTCGGGAAAGTACGATGAATTTGTGGAAGATTTTCATATTCAACTGTCCGCATTTTGAGCAGATGAAGAGTCTTCCGCAGGAAGCTTTTCAAATTCAGGATCATCCGCAGAAAGAGAGTCATCCGCCTGAGGCAATTTCTTGTCGGAAGCCGGATTGTCTGCAGGGAGATGATCTTCCGCCTGAGCCAGATCCTTTTCTGCCTCGGAATTTTCTACAGAGACAGGATCAACCGCAGAGGAATTCGTGAAGGAATCACTCGTTGGGTGATCTCCCATAGAAGAGGCCTCTGCCTCTTCAGGCGCCGCTTCCTTCAGAAGAGTCTGAAGTTCGATCTTTGCCCGGAGGGGATCCGCAGGCAGGTAGGAAGAAATATTCTTCAGCTTGTAGAGAAGCTCATGATATGTTTCCTCATCAGCCGTCTGTCTTTTTTCGAGTTCTTTCTTTCCAACAGTATTTCCTTTGAGGATATGGGACAGTTCTTCGCGGGCGGTCTTCAGGTCGGAAAGCTTTTTTCTGGAAACGTCAATTGAAATATTGATTTCCGACTGGCGTTTTTCGAGTTCGTCAATCTGCGCACGGGTTTCCGCAATCTTGCCTGTATCTTCCGTATTGGACCGGGGAGAAAATTCATTGAAGGACTCTCCCTCATCCTTGATGAGCATCTTCAGGAATTTGCGTTCCTCCCGCAGCCGGGTGGAAACCATGTCGAGCTCCTCCTCGGCAGAGAGAAGGTCGGAAGTATAGGTGTCGCTCAGATTTTTCAAAAGCTCATCCAGCATATGTGCGCTCCTTATGAAAGCGGTTCCTTCGAGGGAAGCCCGGCCTTGCGGGGATATTTCTTCGGCGTGGTCTTTGTCTTCCGGATCGTCACAATGGTCCGCTCCCCCATCTGATCCGGCAGGTCAAAGCCTGTCGTGAAAATAATTTTTCCACCCAGAAAAGCGACAGCCTTTTCTGCTGCCGTAATCTCCGACTCAGTCTCCGCCTTTCCGCCCTTCATAGCAGTGAAATATCCTCCGGGTTTTACAAGGGGAAGGCAGTATTCGGAGAGAGTCGTCATATTGGCAACTGCCCGGGAAGTGACGAGGTCGAAGGTTTCACGTGAAGCCTTGTCGTGCCCTAAGTCTTCCGCCCGGGAATGACAGATGCTGCAGCCGTCATGAAGCCCAAGTGCCGTCAGAGTTTCATCAATATAGAGGAGCTTCTTGTTCACGGAATCCACGAAAGTAATCTTCACATTGGGAAACAGAATTTTGATTGGAATTCCGGGAAATCCTGCGCCGGTTCCCAGATCACAGACCCGGCAGCCGTTCTCCAAAAGATTACGGATCTTCTGGTCTTTGACCAATGTGAGGGAATCATAGAAATGCTTAACCGCCACTTCCCTTTCATCCGTAATTGCCGTCAGGTTCATGACTTCATTCTTTGCAATGAGCAGGTCATAAAGCATGGAAAATTTCTGTAGGGCCTTGTCATCTGCAGACAGGCCAAGTGACTCAATATTCGTTTTCAGTTCGGAAAGTACGGAGGCAGAAAGGCCCATTTAAAAATCTCCCAATTAAGAAGTAAAAGTCACAGGTGAAATAGAAATTTAAAATGCCAACTTCAAATGCCCTTTATAGAGCAAAATATAGTTCAACGCAACAAAAATTATTTATGAAGATATTTTCCTGACTTCAGATACACGAGCAGGACAGAGATATCCGCAGGCGAAACCCCGCCGATGCGGGAGGCCTGGCCGATATTGACCGGGCGGATTTCCTTCAGCTTCTGCCGGGCCTCGATGCGGAGGGAGGGAACCTCATCGTAGTTGAGCTCCTCCGGAATCAGCTTGCCCTCCACATTTTTGAACTTCTCCACCTGCTTCTTCTGCCGGTCGATATAGCCCGCATACTTGATGTCGATATTGACTTCTTGCGTAAAGTCCTTCGGCAGATCCGGCCGGTCGGGATCCAGAGGGTTTACTGCGTCATACGAAAGTTCGGGACGTCGAATCAATTCGGCAAGAGAGGCGCCGGTGCCGAGAGCAGCGGAGCCCAATGAGGTCAGCACGTCATTGACTGATCTGTTTGCCCCGACGCGCACCGATTCAACACGGGAAATTTCATCGGCAATCGCGGCTTCCTTTTTTTCAATGTAAGAAGCCCGCTCATCAGAAAGCAGACCTACCCGATGGCCGAATTCGGTGAGACGGAGATCCGCATTATCCTGGCGGAGAAGCAGACGATACTCGGCGCGGGACGTCATCATGCGGTAGGGCTCGCGGTTCACCTTCGTCACGAGGTCGTCAATCAGGACGCCGATGTAGGAAGTCGACCGGTCAAGGATCAGGGGCGGCTCGCCCTTCACGAACATCGCCGCATTGATGCCGGCGACAAGACCCTGGGCTGCAGCCTCTTCATAGCCGGAGCTTCCGTTGAACTGGCCGCCGGCAAAGAGGCCTTCAATATTCTTGAATTCCAATGATAATTTCAGCTGGTTCGCCGAGATGCAGTCGTACTCGATGGCATAGGCATTGCGGACGACTTTCGCATCCTCAAGCCCCTTCACCGTGTGGATCATCGCATGCTGGACTTCCTCGGGAAGGGACGACGACATCCCATCGATATACATTTCGTTTGTGAAAAGAGACTCGGGCTCGATAAAGAGCTGATGACGGTCTTTTTCGCTGAATTTTACCACTTTGTCCTCAATTGAGGGGCAATATCTCGGACCGGTTCCTTCGATGATTCCGGCGTAAATCGGAGACCGGTCGAGGTTGTTCCGGATGATTTCGTGTGTCGTCTCATTCGTATAGGTGAGGTAGCACTTCTCCTGGGGCTTCTGAATTTTCGCGGGATCCGTCGACCAGGAAAAGGGAGTGATGACCTCGTCTCCATACTGAGGAACCATCTCCTCGTAGTGGATGGTTCTTCCATCAATGCGGGCGGGCGTTCCGGTCTTAAAGCGCTGCATACGGACTCCGTTTGCGACAAGGGAATCCGTGAGGTGGGTCGCCGCCTTCAGCCCGTTCGGTCCCGTGTGCTCTATGATCTCTCCGAAAAGGCAGCGGGCATTTAAGTAGGTGCCGGTGCAGAGAATTACGGCTTTTGCGTAGTAAGTTGCCCCACTTAAAGTCGTCACTCCGCAAATTTTATTATTCTCTACTATGAGGTCGCAGACCTCGGCCTGGCGCAGCGTCAGGTGGTCCGTATGCTGCAGGGTGCGCCGCATCTCAAGCGAATACATCTGCTTGTCCGCCTGGCAGCGGAGAGAGTGGACTGCAGGCCCCTTGCTGGTATTCAGCATCTTCGACTGCAGGAAGGTCTTGTCGATATTTTTTCCCATCTCCCCGCCGAGGGCATCGATTTCAAAAACGAGGTGCCCCTTTGACGAGCCGCCGATGTGGGGATTGCAGGGCATGAAGGCGACAGCGTCCATGGCGACCGTGAAGATGATCGTTTCGAGCCCGAGCCGCGCAGCAGCGAGGGCGGCTTCACACCCGGCATGTCCGGCGCCAACCACGACGACGTCATAATTTTCTTTGATCACATCCATTGCCATAGCGGCAAAACCTCTCAACAGGAAACAGGTAAACTGTCTCTCAAAACGTAATACAAAAAGGGGGACTTAAAAGACACCCAGTGTTAAATCACTTGCCGATACAAAACTTCGAGAAGATTTCCTCGACGAGATCGTCTCCGACCTCCTGCCCGAGGATCCGGCCGAGGGCACCATAGGCGTCCATCAGGTCGACCGTATAGAAATCCTCCGGCAAACCCTCATCAATAGAATTGATTACTAATGTAAGACTCTTTACCGCGCTGTCAATTTCATATTTGTGGCGGGCATTCGTGAGAAGGACTTCGTTTGAGGCAGCGGGAAGACCGCCCGAAGCCTTTTCCGAAAGGAACATTCCCCGCAAAGCCGTCTGGAATTCCTGCACCCCGTCTGCGCTCCGAGCGGAAAAATCAATTATTTTTACAGGATTTTTCTGTGTTTCAGCCGGAAAAACGGCTTCTGCTGCATTTTCAGAAACAGGAGACGGGGACACGGGCGCCTGACCGGGTTTTGCTGCAAACAGTCCCCGCACATCGTCAGCGGAAATGACGGCCTCTGCATCCGACTTGTTCAGAAGGACGATGAAATTCTTGCCAGAAAGAGCAGACGCAATCTTCTCATCATTTTCATCGAGGGGGCGCGACCGGTCGCAGACAAAGAGGACGAAATCCGCCTCCCCGATTTTCTCCAGAGACTTTTCCACCCCGATCTGCTCGACAATATCATCAGTATTTCGGATGCCGGCAGAGTCGATGAGGTTCAGCGTCAGGCCGCCGACTCGCACCCGTTCTTCAATGAGGTCGCGCGTCGTTCCGGGAACATCAGTCACAATGGCCCGGTCGGATTTCGACAGCAAATTCAGAATCGAAGACTTGCCGACATTGGGCTTGCCGACGATGACCGTATCAATGCCGTCCTTCAGGATTTTCCCGTCATTGAAGGTCGCGGAAAGCCCTGAAAGTTCAGCAATCAGAGAACTGCATTCTGTCTTCAGCCTTTCAGGGAAACCCGTGAGGTCGAAGTGCTCCGGATCATCAAGAGCAGATTCAATATAACCGCATTCATAGATAATCCGCTCGCGATATCCGGCAATCTGTTTCGAAAGACGCCCGGAAAGCGTCCTTTCGGAATTCTTCAGAGAAAAATCATTGTCAGAAGATATGATATCCGCTACGGCTTCCGCTTCGGAAAGATCAATCCGTCCGGCAAGGTATGCCTGTTTCGTAAATTCCCCGGGCTCGGCGGGCCGCGCCCCTGCTGCGATTACGGCATCGAGAACCTTGTCCGCCGCGAAAAGCCCGCCGTGGCAGTTGATTTCAACGGTGTCTTCCGTCGTATAGGAATGGGGCGCCCGGAAAATCGAAACGAGAACCTCGTCAATATCTTTGATATGTCCGTAATGAATCGTATTGGCTGCCGCCTTTGACAGCGGAGCATCCGGTCCATGAAATATTTCATCAATAATAGAGAGCGCTGATTTTCCGGAAATCCGGATGATGGCAATGCCGCCAACCGCCCGTCCCGTGGCAATCGCCGCAATCGTATCCGCAAAGGGATCCGTATAGTTTTCGCGCTCTATATTATTCATTACGACTCAACTAGCCTCTGTCTGCGCGCTGTGCGCTTGCCAATCGGCAAGTTTCCCTGCATCAATATCCGTAAGGCTCTCCCTGCGTGCTTCGCACTTGGGACAGCCTAACGGCTATAGAAAATAAAAAAAGTGGAAGATATGGAAGACATCGCTCCCACATCTCCCACGAAATTTCTGTGAAGTTCTATGAAGTTACTCTGCGTCGCGCTTGGGTGTCACAACGACGTGACGGTAAGGCTCCTCGCCCTCGCTGTGCGTCTCGACGAAGGGATCGTCCTGCAGGGCGTAGTGAATGATGCGGCGCTCGTAGGGATTCATCGACTCGAGGTCGACAGCCCGGTGCGTCCGCTTTACCTTGCCGGCAACGTTCTTTGCCAGGTTCTCGAGAGTTGCCTTGCGGCGCTCGCGGTAGTCCTCCGTGTCAATCTTGACGCGGGTGTAGGGAGAAGTCTTGCGGTTGACGGCCAGAGAAGTGATGTACTGGAGGGAATCCAGCGTCTGGCCGCGCTTTCCGATGATGATGCCCATCTCCGGACCTTCGAGGTCGATGGAAAGCATATTGTTTGCGGCGTCAAGCTCGGAGTGGATCGTGACGTCGAGCTTCATCGCTGCGAAGACGTCCTTGAGGAAGGCTTCCGCCGCATCAACGACTGCCGGATCCGAAGGACCGGACGGCTCGTGATGATGATGCTCTTCTGCGTCTGCCGTGTGAGCTGACTCTGCCTTTGCTATAACAGGTGTTTCAGCAGCAGGTGCCTCAGGTGCGGCAGCTGCCTCGGGAGCTGCAGGTGCTTCAGGCGCATCAGCTGCTGCAGGCGCTTCAGGAGCCGGTGCGGGCTCGCCGCAGGGCTCCCCCTTCAGCGACGTCAGGCGGATGACTGCATCCTTGGAGCCCAGATTGAAAAGACCTTTCGAGCCCTTCTCAACGACCTCGTACGTGATCTGGTCGCTGGTGACACCCAGTTCCACGCACGCCTTCGTGATGGCATCGTCTACAGTCTTTCCACTGTATTCGTAATTTTCCATATAGTATTTGTCCTTAAATGAATAATTTCATCCGTGCAGATATCCGTCTATGGAAAACCGGGCAAAGCCGGCCTCCTCAGACTTCAATTTTCAATGTGCAAAATTTTGTACATTGAAATTGTCACTTCTTCGTATTTCCGTTGTTGAACTCAGCGACCATATTCGCCTTTGCTGTAAGCGATCCCTCGGGGGCGTTCTTCCGGGCCTCTTCCCGGGCTTCGTACTCAGCCTGGGCTTCAGCGGAGATATTCGCCTTGTCCGCCATGGTGGTCACCTGGCGGGTGGAAATCTGGGATGCTGCCAGCATCTGCTCGCGCTTGATGCCGCGCTTCGCTGCCTTCTCTTCCGCCTTTTCCTTGTTTTTCTCAACGATGGCATCGAGATCCATCTTTGCGAAGTGGCGGTTCAGGAAGATCTGCTGAACAGTACGGGTGACAGAGCCGGCAATCCAGTAGAGGGACAGGCCGACAGGCACCGTGAAGGCAATGATCAGTGACATCAGGGGCATCATCATGTTCATCGTCTTCATCTGACGCGCCATCTGGTCCTGGCCGTTCGATGCCGTAGGCATCAGGCGGATATTGAGGACCTGGGTCACGTAGGAGATGACGGGAACGAGGATGGCGCAGATCACAAGCGCTGCGGATCCTGCCGTAAAGCCCGCTTTGATGATGTTCCAGGGCGTATCGCTGATATTCAGGATACCGAAGTAGTTGACGGCCTTTAAATTATTATAAGTCGTCGTGATGGAATCCGTGAGATTGGGGAAGGAGTCAGAGAGACCTTTCCAGCCGGAATCCGAAAGCTTGTAGAGAACGTCGATTGTATAGTTCTTCAGTGCGCTGGTATCGGAAACTGTGAAATCGACCTGTACGCTTGAAAGCTTGGCTGCTTCGTAGACGGACTGCATCGTCTTTGCAAAGCCGTCCGTGGAAACAATGCCGTCGACGAGGTTCGTGAAGATAGCCTTCACGCCGCCGAGGTAGGCCGGGACATTGTAGAAAACCCGGTAGAGGGCGAAGAAGATGGGCATCTGGATCAGAAGCTGAATGCAGGAGCCCGACGGGGAGATGCCGTACTTGTCGTAGACCTTCTGCGTCTCCTCGTTCATGGCCATCATGGACTGCTGGTCCTTCTTGCCACTATACTTCTTCTGGATGGCCTGAAGCTCCGGCTGCATCTTCTGGGACAGCATCGAAAACTTCTGCTGCCGCCAGGTCAGCGGGAAAAAGGCCATATAAATAATGATAGTGAACAGGATAATAGCGACGGCTACACTCTTGATGCCGAAGGCCTGGTTCATCCCGACGTAGATGCCGTTCATGAGCCAGCCGAGGAACTTGGCGATCGGCCCGAGGAAAGCCCCCTTATAAGCTGTCAGAAATAGTGTTGCTGCCAATCAAACCTCCTCAAAAGGTTCCGGGCGGCAGTATTTTCTTTCCCTTGCGCGAACGAAAGCCTTCTTTTTCGCGCATCTCCGAAGTGAAATCCGGAACGGGATCGTATCCGCCCTTGGAGAAAGGGTTGCACCTCAGAATCCGCCAGGCTGCGAGGGCGCCGCCTTTGAGGGCGCCGTACTTCTCGACCGCCTCGAGTCCGTAGGCCGAACACGTCGGATAGTAGGGGCATTTCGTCCATTTCAGAGGGGAGAGGTATTTGCGGTAGAATTTGATGATGGCAATGAGAATTTTCTTTGCCATATACCGCTCCTTCCTGAATATATGACTAATATAAAACCAGTTGAACGGACAAAAATCCATCCTTCGCAGAACCGCGTCAGTTCTGCGTTTCCATAGGTTTTACGATATGAAGGTGCTTCGCAAGATGCACGAGGGAGCCTCCGACCCGGTCGAAATCAGCACCGGCGGCGGCAGCTCTTGCGACGACTACGATGTCTGTCCCGGGGACAAACATTTCTTCCCGCAGTCTGTAGTTCTCGCGGACGAGGCGCTTGACGCGATGCCTCACCACGGAGTTCCCGACTTTCTTTGAAACGGAGACGCCGAGCCGGGACCGGCCGCTTCCGTTTGACAGAGCGTACACGACGAATTCGTGGTTTGCACATGAACGGCCCCTCTTATATACCGCCCTGAAATCGTCATTTTTTTTGAGTCTGTCTGTAAAAATCATTTCTCAATTAAGCAGTGAGCTTGTGACGGCCCTTTGCCATCCGTCTCTTCAGAACCTTGCGGCCGCCTGCAGATGCCATCCGCTTGCGCCATCCGTGCTCGCGCTTGCGCTGTTTGTTCTTGGGCTGGAATGTCATTTTCATGATAGATATCCTCCTAATATAAGTAGGTTTTAAAGTAAGTGTTTCAGAGCCTTTCCGCGCAAAGGGGCGCACTTCCCCCGCGAAAGGCCAAGAAACGCTTCTACATTATAACAAAAAGTTTTCCCGTGTCAACGAAAATCCGTGGAAAGCCTTGTCAATACTGTTGATAACAGTTGATAATTCTGTTCATAAATATTTTTTATTGACAAAATGTTTAAAAATCGGTTCAAAAATCCGTTTATAAACAAATTATAAATTTTCCGGTACTCCCACACAGGCAGATATAGCCGTTTTAAGCCCGTTAACGGTGTGCACAAGCCCCCAGTCCAAAATGTTTATAAAAAATCGGTGAAAGCCGATAAAAGTTGCTAAAAAAGCCCGATTACGGTAAAATAGGACAGATTGAAAATTGGCCTATTAGCGGATTTTTTACCGGAGTTTGTATGGAAATCGTTGAAGAAAAGTGGGAGCAGATATTAGAAACCCTGCGAACAGAATACGACATCAAGGAGATGCTCTTCAACACCTGGCTCAAACCCCTTCGTGTCGGATCCGTCACGGACAGCACCCTGACACTGATCTATCCCATCGCCACATCCCTTGTCACAAACAAGGATTTCGTCGTCAAATATATCACCGAGCATTACGGTGTCCAGCTGGCCATGGTCGTTTCCCAGGTTTCGGGAAAGGACTATGAAATCTTAATCGACGTTCAGAACAAGGACGCTGCTCCTGAAAGAGAGGAGCACCCGTATTTCACGACGTCTTCGAATTACGCTGCATCCCATTTAAATGAGAAATTCACGTTCGAGACCTTCGTCGTCGGCTCCACGAACCGCTTCGCCCAGCAGGCGTCTCTGGCCGTCGCCGATTCCCCCGGAAAATCCTACAATCCCCTGTATATCTACGGCGGACCGGGACTCGGAAAAACCCACCTCATCCACGCCATCGGAAATTACATTCTTCAGGAGGATCCTTCAAAAAAGGTTCTCTACGTGACTTCCGAGGAGTTCATGAATGAAGTCATCGACTCCATCCGGAACAATACGGCAAATGCGAAATCCATGTCGAATTTCCGTGACAAGTACCGGATGGTAGACGTCCTCCTCATCGACGATATTCAGTTCATAATCGGGAAGGAACAGACACAGGAGGAATTCTTCCATACATTTAACAGCCTGACTCAGGCGGGAAAGCAGATTGTTCTCACTTCGGACAAATCTCCCAAGGAGATGAAAACCCTGGAGGAACGGATCCGCACCCGTTTTGAACAGGGCCTGATGGCGGACATCGGCTACCCGGAGTATGAGCTTCGAATGGCCATCCTGCGGAAAAAAATCGAAGAAGACGGAATCGACATTTCCGATGAAATCCTGAATTACATCGCTTCAAATATCAAGAGCAACGTCCGGGAGCTCGAAGGCGCCCTGAACAAGCTCGTTGCCTACCGGCGGCTTGAAAACACGGAAATTACAATTGATATCGCCATCCGCGAGCTTTCATCCTTCATCTCTCCTGACAAGCCGCGGGAAATCACCCCGCAGACTATCATTGAGGTCGTGGCTGACCACTACAAGATTTCCATCGACCAGATGGTTTCATCCAACCGGTCTTCCTTCATCGCAACGCCGCGCCAGGTGGCGATGTACCTCTGCAAGACAATGACGGACTGCTCCCTCGACGTCATCGGATCCTTCCTCGGCGGCCGCAACCATTCGACCATCATCCACGGAGCCGGAAAGATTGCGGAGGAATATGAAAAGAACCCGGAGATGAAGGAGCAGATCGACGCCATCAAAAAGAAGCTGGCGCCCCAGTGAGAAATCAACAGACAGCCCTTTGAAAAAGCATCTGATCCGGAAGCTATTTATATAAGAAGAAACAGGTTTCGACAGTCTGAAAAAATTCTTTTGAACACGGTAGAAAATCCGGTTGAAAAGGCAGCCTTTTTTGAAAATCTAAAAAACTTATAAACCTGCTTTCCCCTTCGTTCCGACAGAATCTTTGACAGGGGAAAAACCTTGACAATATTGGGCGGCGATGCCTTTTCGACATATGAACGCCCCCTATTATTAATACGAATATTTTTTATATTATTTTTCTTTTATAAGGAGCATGGCCGAAAAATGAAAATCACATGTGAACAGGCGTCCCTGGCCAGGGGAGTCAACATCGTATCGAAGGCAGTACCTGTCCGTTCCACGATGCCCATTCTCGAATGCATCCTCATCGATGCTTCAACGAACCGCATCACGATGACCGGAAACGATATGGAGCTCGGCATTGAGACAGTTGTTGAAGGTACGATTGAAGAACGCGGAATTGTCGCCCTCGATGCCAAATTCTTCGGAGAGCTGATCCGGAAGATTCCCGATGCGCCTGTGACTATTGAGACAGACGAGTCCTGGCATACGACGATTACCTGCGAAAAGACGGTTGTCCGCGTATCCGGCAAGCCCGGCGACGACTTCCCGAATATTCCCGTCGTCACGAGAAACAAGCCTGTCGTCATTTCCCAGATGGGACTCCGCGACCTGATCCGGCAGACGACCTTCGCTGCTGCCATCAACAATAATAATAAACTGATGACCGGCGAGCTCGTTGAAATCACGGACTCCCGCCTGAAGGCTGTCACCCTCGACGGAAACCGGATTGCCATCCGAAATGTCGTTTTGGGATCCGAAGCGGATGACTCTTCCTGCATCGTTCCGGTCAAGGCTCTGAACGAAGTCGGAAAAATCCTGGACGGCGGCGCTGACGACCTCATCAATATCTACTTCACGGAAAACCACGTCCTTTTTGACTTCAACGATACGACGGTCGTTTCCCGCCTGATTGACGGCGAGTATTTCAAGATCGACCATATGATTTCTTCTGACTATGTCACGAAGATGACCTGCAACAAGAAGGCCCTTCTTGACTGTATCGACCGGTCGACCATCATGGCCCGCGAGGCAGACAAGAAACCGATTGTCTTCTCCCTTCAGGGACAGACGCTTTCCATGAGCATCGAATCCATCTACGGCGTCATGAATGAAGAGCTTGAGGTCGTCAAGGAAGGCTCGGATATGGTCATTGGCTTCAATCCCAAGTTCCTGATTGATGCCATCCGTGTCATTGACGACGAAGAGATTACCTTCTACCTGCTGAATACGAAGAGCCCGGCCATGATCAAGGACGAGGAAGGCAACTATATCTACGTCGTCCTGCCCATCAATATTTCCACCCGGCAATGATCATATCCTCCATTGATCTTCTGAACTTCCGGAACTACGGAAAACTATCGCTTGCCTTCGACCCCGGGAACAATATTATCTTCGGGGACAATGCCCAGGGGAAGACAAATCTCCTGGAGGCCTGCTATGTCTCGGCGACAACACGGTCCCACCGGGGAAGCCGGGACAATGAGCTCATCTCCTTCGGGTGTGATGAAGCCCACATCAAAACGCTTGTGGTGAAGGATGAACGGGATACGGCCATCGACATCCACCTGAAGGCAGGGAAAAAGAAGGGAATTGCGGTCAACCACGTTCCCCTGAAAAAGGCAGCAGACCTCTTCGGAATACTGAACATCATCCTCTTTTCTCCGGAAGACTTAAACATCATCAAGGACGGGCCTGCGGAACGGCGCCGCTTCATGGATATGGAGCTCTGCCAGCTCGACCGCGTGTATCTTTCCGACCTGACGCAGTACAAGAAGGCCCTGAACCAGCGGAATGCCCTGCTGAAGGACCTTTATGATAATAAAAACCTCCTGGGAACGCTCGATGCCTGGGACTTGCAGCTCGTCCGCTACGGAAAGGCCATCATAGAGCGGCGGGCGAAGTTCATCGAAGACCTCTCACCGATTGTGGCGGACATCCATTCCGATATTTCCGGACAGAGGGAAAAGCCCTCTGTTTCCTATGCGCCGGATACTTCTGCAGAGGCATTTGAGGAGCGCCTCTTCATGGCCCGTGACCGCGACATCCGCATGGGTGCTACATCTGCAGGCCCCCATCGCGATGACATTTCCTTTGCCATTGAGGGGAAAGATATAAGGACTTTCGGATCCGAAGGCCAGAAGCGGACGATTGCCCTCTCCCTCAAGCTGTCCGAAATCCGCCTTGTGGAGCAGATCATTGATGACAAGCCGGTACTGCTCCTTGACGACGTGCTTTCGGAGCTGGACCGGAACCGGCAGAACCTGCTGCTGTCTTCACTTTCCGATGTGCAGACTATCATCACCTGCACAGGGCTCGACGATTTCGTAGAAAACCGCTTTCATACGGACCGGCTCATTCATGTGGTTTCGGGAACCGCGGAAGTTGTTGAAAAATAGTAGATTTTTGCTTTTATAAATCATTCAGAGCGGCATTTTTTGCAAGTGTACTGCTCTGATCTGCATAGTTGTTTACCATTAGTCATAAGGAGTCATAATGCCGACAGAAGAAGAAGTACGGAAGGCTGAGGCAGAATACGGGGCAGACGCCATCCAGGAACTCAAATTCCCGGAAAACGTCCGCGAGCGGTTTGGTATGTACATCGGATCCAAGGACGCGCGCGGACTGCACCACCTCGTCTACGAAATCGTGGACAATGCGGTCGATGAGGCGCTGGCCGGATTCTGCACCCACATCGAGGTCACGATTCATAAGGACGGCAGCATTACGGTGGCCGACAACGGCCGCGGCATTCCGACAGGAATCAATCACCAGTCCGGGAAGACCGCAGTGGAGCTGGTTTTCACGGTCCTGCACGCGGGCGGCAAGTTCGGAAACGGCGGCTACAAGTATTCCGGCGGCCTGCATGGGGTCGGCGCTTCCGTCGTAAACGCCCTTTCCGAATCTCTTGACGTCACAATCAAACGGGAAGGCAAGGTCTTTCATCAGACCTATTCGCGCGGCTTTGCGACGTCTGACCTGACGAAAACCGGGACCTGCCCGATTGAAGAAACGGGAACGACGATTACCTTCCTTCCTGATTCCCAGATTTTCGAGACGACGGAATTCAACTACGGAACCCTGAAGACGCGGCTCCGGGAGACCGCCTTCCTGACGAAGGGGCTGAAGATCACCCTGACGGACGAGCGGACGGAACCGGAGACGCAGAAGGTCTTCCATGCGGAAGGCGGCATCCGGGAATTCGTAACTTACTTAAACCGCGGCAACGAAGTTCTCTATCCGGAGGTCCTCTACTGCGAGGGCGAGAAGGACGGCGTGCTTGTGGAGGTCGCCCTGCAGCACAACGACTCCTACAACGAAAACTGCCTGGGCTTTGTAAACAATGTCATTACACCTGAAGGCGGCACCCACATCGAGGGCTTCCGCCGGGCGATTACAAAGATTTTCAACCAGTACGCGCGCGACAACAAGATTCTGAAGGATAATGACGAGGCCCTGGCCGGCGAGGATATCCGCGAGGGCATGACGGCCATCATCAGTATCAAGGTCGAAGAGCCCCAGTTTGAAGGCCAGACGAAGCAGAAGCTCGGAAACTCCGAGGCCCGGAATGCTGTGGAATCCGTCGTTACGGAAAAGCTCACCTACTTCCTCGAGCAGAATCCGACCGTCGCAAAGATCATCTGCGACAAGTCCATCCTGTCTCAGCGAGCGCGGGCGGCAGCGAGAAAAGCCAGAGACCTGACGCGCCGGAAGACGGCACTCGACTCCACGTCCTTGCCCGGCAAGCTTGCGGACTGCACGGACAAGGATCCCAAGAACTGCGAGATTTTCCTGGTCGAGGGTGATTCCGCCGGCGGGTCCGCCAAGAGTGCGCGTTCACGGGCAACCCAGGCCATCCTGCCTCTTCGTGGCAAGATTCTGAATGTCGAAAAGGCCCGTGAAGACCGCATTTATGACAACAAGGAAATCAAGGCCATGATCACGGCCTTCGGTACCGGCATCCACGACGACTTCGATATCACGAAGCTCCGCTATGACAAGATCATCATCATGACCGATGCCGATGTCGACGGGGCCCACATCGATACATTGATGCTGACCTTCATCTACCGCTTCATGCCGGAGCTCATCAAGACCGGCCATGTCTACCTGGCCATGCCGCCCCTCTACAAGGTGGAGAAGAACAAGAAGGTCTGGTACGCCTATGACGACGAGGAGCAGCAGCGGATTCTAAATGAAATCGGCCTCGACAACACCGTGAAAATCCAGCGGTACAAGGGACTCGGCGAGATGGACCCGGACCAGCTCTGGGAAACCACCATGGATCCGGAGCGGCGAATCCTGAAGCGGGTCATGATCGACGACGAGGACAAGTCCGAAGTGGACCTGACCTTTTCGATTCTCATGGGCGACAAGGTAGAGCCGCGAAGAGAGTTCATCGAGGAAAATGCCAAGTTCGTACAGAATCTCGATATCTGAGATAAGCAACAGGCAATCCAAATAGTTTTTGTATTACATTAATATAGAAAGACAGATTTTTCCTGCCTTTCAGATATGTTCATAGTTTCCAATAAGGACAAATAATGGACGACACAGTATTTGACAACATACAGGAAGTAGGCCTCAAGAAGACCATGGAGTCTTCCTACATCGACTACGCGATGAGCGTTATCGCTTCCCGCGCCCTGCCCGATGTACGGGACGGCCTGAAGCCGGTGCAGCGGCGTGTGCTCTATTCCATGATCGAGCTCTCCAACACGCCGGACAAGCCCCACCGGAAGTGCGCCCGAATCGTCGGCGATACCATGGGTAAGTACCATCCCCACGGGGATTCCTCCATTTACGGGGCTCTCGTAAATCTGGCCCAGGAGTGGAACACGAGGTACCCTCTGGTCGACGGGCATGGAAACTTCGGTAGTGTCGACGGGGACAGCCCGGCCGCCATGCGGTACACGGAGGCCCGTCTTTCCAAGATTTCCATGGCCATGCTGCAGGACCTGATGAAGGACACCGTAGACTTCACGCCCAACTTCGACGGAACCGAGAAGGAGCCCGTAGTGCTGCCCTCCCGCTTCCCGAACCTGCTGGTCAACGGCACCACCGGCATTGCGGTCGGCATGGCGACGAACATCCCGCCCCACAATCTGCGGGAGACCGTCAATGCAGTCGTGAAAATAATCGATAACAAGGTGAGCGAAGGCCGCGAAACAGAGCTGCCCGAACTCATGGAAATTATAAAGGGACCCGACTTCCCCACGGGCGGCGAGATTCTCGGCACCCGGGGCATTACGGAAGCCTATACGACGGGCCGAGGCAAGATCAAGGTCCGGGCCGTCACGGATATTGAGCCCATGGCCAACGGCAAGCACCGGATTGTCGTCACGGAGCTCCCTTACGGAGTCAACAAGGCCCGCCTGATTGAAAGTATTGCGGACCTCGTGAAGGACAAGAAGCTGGACGGCATCACGGCCCTGACCGATGAGACCAGCCGCGAGGGCATGCGGATTTCCATCGAACTCCGGAAAGACGTAAACCCGAACGTCATGCTAAACCAGCTCTACAAGCATACCCAGCTTTCCGATACCTTCGGCGTCATCATGCTCTCCCTCGTAAACGGGGAGCCCAAGGTCCTGAATCTGAAACAGATGCTGGACTACTACCTGACCTATCAGGAAGAGGTAGTCACCCGGCGGACGAAGTACGACCTGAACAAGGCGGAAGAGAGAGCCCATATCCTGGAAGGTCTCCTCATCGCCCTCGACCACATCGATGAAGTCGTTCAGATCATCCGCTCTTCGGAAACCGTCCAGATTGCGAAGGACGGTCTCATGCAAAGGTTCGGCCTCTCCGACAAGCAGGCCCAGGCCATCGTTGATATGCGCCTCCGCGCCCTGACCGGTTTGGAGCGGGGCAAGCTCGAGGAAGAGTACGCAGAGCTTGAAAAACGGATTGCCGAATACAAGGCCATCCTCGGAGATGAGAATCTCCTGCTCGGCGTTGTCCGGAAGGAAATCCTCGAAATTGCCGACAAGTACGGCGATGACCGGCGGACCTCCATCGGCTACGATGAAGAAGAGCTTGAAGACGAGGATCTGATTCCCGATACGGAAGCGGTCGTCACCTTCACGAAGCTCGGCTACATCAAGCGGATGAGCATAGACAATTTCAAGGTCCAGGGGCGCGGCGGCAAAGGCATTAAGGGCATTCAGACCATTGAGAACGACTACGTCGTCGACATGATCCAGACGACGACTCACCACGACATGCTCTTCTTCACGAACAAGGGGCGTGTCTACAAGCTCAAGGTTTACAAGGTTCCCGAGGCATCGCGGACAGCCCGCGGCACGGCCATCGTCAACCTCATCAACCTGCAGCCGGATGAGAACATTACTTCCATGATCCCCATGAAGACCTACGGGGACGACGAGTACCTCTTCATGGCGACCTACAACGGTATCGCGAAGAAGACGAAGCTCTCCGAGTATGCCAATATTAATAAAAACGGCCTGATTGCCATCAACCTCCGCGACGACGACCTCCTGATCGAAGTCAAGAAGGCCCACGATACGGACGAAGCCATGCTCTTCACGCGCGACGGCCAGGCTGTCCGCTTCCGGCTTTCCGATGTCCGCTGCACGGGCCGCGCATCCTACGGCGTCATCGGCATGAACCTCGTGGACGACGACCACGTCATTGCCATGCAGCTTGTCTCCCAGGGCAATGCGGTCCTCATCGCATCCGAAAACGGCTACGGCAAGTGCACGCTCATTTCCGAGTTCCCGCTTCATAACCGCGGCGGCAAAGGCGTCAAGTGCTACAAGATCACGGAAAAGACAGGCTCCGTTGTCGGCGTAAAGGCCGTGAACGATGACGACGAGGTCATGATCATCAATACCGGAGGCGTCATCATCCGCATCAAGGTTCACGATACGAAGCTTACGAGCCGCATCGCCATGGGCGTGAAGCTCATCAATCTCTCCGGCGACGAGAAGGTCATCTCCATCGCCAAGGTCCGCCAGGAAGCTATGGTGGATCCGGACGACGAGGCAGAAGGCGCGGAAGCTGAATCGGCGGAAGGCGCAAATTCAGAGACAGCCGTAGAAGCAGCTGACGAAGGCGCAGGAACTACAGAAGAAGATCTGATCGAAAAGCAGGAAGCGGATAAGCTTCCCTCCGACATAGAGGAGCTCCTGGACCGGGCGGAATCTGACGCAGACGATGATGAGGGCGACGGCTCCTCTGACGGAGATGAAGAATGAAAAGAGCCGTAGATACTGCTGAAATCCGGGAGGCCGTGAAAAGCCTCCTGATGGACGTAAACTATAAGCTCTCCCCGGATGTCGCATCGGCTATTACAAGTGCGGCAGATACGGAAAAATCAGAGCTCGGGAAAAAGGTCCTCTCCACACTGACGGAGAATCTGAAGGTGGCGGATGAGGAGCAGATTCCCATCTGCCAGGACACGGGGATGGCCGTGGTCTTTCTGGAAATCGGCCAGGACGTGGAATTGATGGGTGAATACCTCGAAGATGCCGTAAATGCAGGCGTCCGCGAAGCCTATACGGAAGGGTATCTGCGTAAGTCCGTCGTCTCAGATCCCATTGAGCGGAAGAACTCCGGCGACAACACGCCCGCCATTATTCATACAAGAATCGTCAAAGGAAACCAGGTTACGGTGACGTGCGCGCCGAAAGGCTTCGGGTCTGAAAATATGTCGCGCGTCTTCATGCTGAAGCCCGCCCAGGGAATAGAAGGCGTGAAGGCGGCGGTCCTCGAAACCGTGAAAGCCGCCGGCCCCAATGCCTGCCCGCCCTTCGTCGTCGGCGTCGGCATCGGGGGAGACTTTGAAAAATCCGCCCTCATGGCAAAGCAGGCCCTGACTCGGGAAATTGACAGCTGCAGTGAAGTTCAGTGGGCGGCAGACTTGGAAACGGAGCTGCTCTCCGAAATCAATGCACTGGGTATCGGCCCGGCCGGGCTCGGCGGATCCGTCACTGCGTTGGCTGTAAACATCAACACTTATGCAACGCATATAGCCGGCCTCCCGGTAGCTGTCAATATGTGCTGCCATGTGGACCGGCACGGAAAGGTTGTCATATAATATCTGTAGAACAGGAATAAATAACCTGGCAGAACCGGCGAAAATACTGTGTTTGTGAACGCAGGAAATTTCGTTTGGCTTGCAGGAAATAGCAGCTATGGAACGTGAACTAATTCTTCCGGCGGACAGGGAGGTATTGAAAACCCTGACGGCCGGCGACTTCGTGAATATAAGCGGGGAAATCTACGTAGCGCGGGACGCGGCCCACAAGCGCCTGATGGATTTGATTACGGCCGGAAAGCCGCTCCCTATTGAGCTTTCCGGCGAGACCATTTACTACATGGGTCCGACGCCGGCGCGCCCGGGTCGGGTCACCGGCTCTGCCGGTCCGACCACGGCAAGCCGCATGGACTTTGCGGCGCCAACCCTTCTCGATATGGGCCTTTCCGTGATGATCGGAAAAGGCAAGCGGTCGAAGGAAGTTCACGAAGCCATCGTCAGGAACGGGGCGGTCTATCTTGCAGCCATCGGCGGCGCAGGGGCCGTGATTTCCAAGGCGATTGAAAAGTCCGAAGTCGTCTGCTACGGGGATCTTGGAGCGGAGGCCATCCGGAGGCTTACGGTGAGGGACTTTCCGGCGATTGTGGTCATTGACTCGACCGGCCGCGACCTCTACGAAGAGGTATCCCCTTCAGAATAATGTAAAACGCGAAATCTCCTGTTGCCGGAGATACCTGTGAAAGACCTTGAAAAGAGGCATTCTTTGAAATTGGAAAAATCTGCTTTACTTTGTTTGCGGGATTTTGTATAATAGCACTTGCGTTTCCGGTCAGCGCGGAGACGTCGGCGGAAGCGATTCCGAGTGGAGAAGTACTCAAGTTGGCTGAAGAGGCGCCCCTGCTAAGGGTGTAGGTCGGCTAATACCGGCGCGAGGGTTCAAATCCCTCCTTCTCCGTGGCAGAGGTAAAACTCAAAGCCAAGGCCCTTTCTCCGGGGCCCCCGCGAAACGAAGTTTCGTGGGGAAAAGGAGACGTAGCGTAGCTCACGTCGACGCGGCGCCATAGCCAAGCGGTAAGGCAAAGGTCTGCAAAACCTCTATCACCAGTTCGATTCTGGTTGGCGCCTCGCAAAGGACATCTGAAATTTCAGGTGTCCTTTTTCTTTTGTGCGAATCGTGGATCCGACCGCTTGTCTCTCTTCGCGTGAAAACAGGTCACAGGCATTCGTTCTTTCCTGAAATTTCCCTCAAGGTTTCGAAATTAGTCTTGCAATGGCTTTGCCGGGGTGCTATAGTCTTTGGCAAATGAGGCAATTCTCACTTGCCGTTTCGAAACCTGCATACAAGCATGCAGTTCGAAATGTTTCCGTACGATTGAGTGTTGCGCCGAAACCTATGACGCGGAGAATGGGCCGCTGAGGGCGGCGGGGAAAAGGACGAAAGCCCCTAGTATCTGCCGACGCGAAGGGATGCGTGAGTTCCCGGGGATATGCAGGTATCCCGTCAAGTGCACGCTGTCAAAGGCGTGAAAGCAGGGTGGCACCGCGGGTCACACTTACATTTCTTGTGATGGTAAGGACTCGTCCCTCGCAATATAAGTATCGTTGTATGTGGGCGGTATTTGTGTTGCGAGGGATGGGTCCTTTTCTTTATCTCCAGGACGGAAATCAGAGCAGGCTGCGTTTTTTCGCAAAATTCGAAGAACCGGATGCATGCAGGATTTGCGCTAATGGAGAGCATAGACGGATCTGTCCTGCTTAAAAAATATTATTCATGAAAAATCTGCGCCTGCAGCAGGAGAAGGAAAGGCAGGAACAATGGGAGGAAAGATAATTCCGGAACGCGTTGAGGTCGAGGCACTGCTTCATAGCGGGAAGTACCGGCGCGTGCCGATTGCGAAGGAGATTTTTGCAGATGCCTTCACGCCGGTGGAAACAGTGCGGATTCTCAGAAATGCCAGCAAGCACTGCTTCCTCTTCGAGAGCGCGGAGCAGGAGGAGCGGTGGGGACGCTACTCTTTCCTGGGTTTTCAGCCGCAGATGGATATCGCCTGCACGGACGGGCATCTCACGATTTCAAAGGAAACGGACGATGGGGAGATCGTTGTGCAGGAAGGACACGTCGCCCATCCCGGCTCCATCATCCGGAAGATCCTGTCCGAGTACACGAGCCCCATTGTCAAAGGCCTGCCGCCCTTTACAGGCGGGCTTGTCGGCTACTTCTCCTACGACTACATCAAGTACGCCGAGCCGAACCTCGACCTCACGAGTCAGGAGGGGACGGACTTCCGCGACGTCGACCTCATGCTCTTCAACGACGTCATCGCCTTTGACAATTACCGGCAGAAGATCTATATCATCTCCGGCGTTTTGAATGACGACATCGACGGAGCCCTTGCGCGGATCGGGGAAATCGAAAGAATCCTCCGCAGCGGGGCGAAAAAATACTTTCCGCCACTTTCCATCGATACCGAAATCAAGCCCTTCAAGAAAAAGGACGGGTTCTGCCATATGGTGGAGGCGGCAAAGGACTATATCCGTGAGGGCGACATCTTCCAGGTCGTCCTCTCAAACCCGCTTCTCGCGCAGGCTTCGGGCTCCCTCTTCGATACGTATCGTGTCCTTCGGGCCACGAACCCTTCGCCCTATATGATCTACATGTCGTCGGAGGACATCGAGGTCGCGGCGTCATCGCCGGAGACACTTGCGCGGCTTGACATTGCAGACGACCGCAAGGTCTTCACCTTTCCCCTCGCCGGTACGCGGGCGCGGGGAAAGACACCGGAGGAAGACGCGGAAATTGAAAAAGGATTGCTCGCCGACGAAAAGGAGCTGGCTGAGCACAATATGCTGGTCGACTTAGGGAGAAACGACATCGGCCGCATCGCCGACATCGGAACCGTCAAAGTTGAGAAGTATATGGAAATCGAGCGTTTTTCCCGCGTCATGCACATCGGCTCGACCGTCACCGGCCGTCTCCGTAGCGATTATGATGCTGTAAATTGCGTAGATTCGATACTCCCCGCGGGAACCCTCTCCGGAGCACCGAAATTCCGGGCCTGCCAGATCATCCAGGAGCTGGAAGGCAGGAAACGCGGCCTCTACGGCGGGGCCATCGGCTACATCGACTTCGCCGGCAATCTCGACGTCTGCATCGCCATCCGCCTCGTCTACAAGAAGAAGGGGCAGATCGTGATCCAGTCCGGCGCCGGCATTGTCGCGGATTCTGTTCCGGAGAACGAGTGGAACGAATGCCACAACAAGGCCGCTGCCGTTGTCGATGCCTGCCGGGCTGCGGAAGGAGGTTTAGAATAATATGATTATCCTGATAGATAATTACGACAGTTTTTCCTACAACCTCTACCAGCTGATCGGCTCTGTGGATCCGGACATCACCGTCTATCGAAACGACGCAATTTCTGTTGAACAGCTTGACGAAACGAAGCCCGACGCCATTGTCCTCTCCCCCGGGCCCGGCCGCCCGGCGGCGGCCGGCATCTGTGAGGATGTCGTAAAAAAGCTCGGCGGCAAGTACCCAATTCTCGGGGTATGCCTCGGTCACCAGGCCATCTGCGAGGCTTCCGGCGGAAAGATTGTCTACGCGACGGAGCTCATGCACGGCAAGCGGAAGGAAATGCACCGCACAGGCGAGTCAGTCCTCTTGAACGGGCTTCCGGATGTCTTTTTTGCGGCACGTTACCACTCGCTCGCGGCTGACGCGGCAAGTCTTCCGGCGTCCCTGAAGGTCACGGCGGTGTCTGAAAAGGACGAGGTCATGGCTGTGGAGGACGCATCCAAGCAGCTTTTCGGCCTGCAGTTCCATCCGGAGTCCGTGATGACGGATGTCGGGGAGCAGATTATAAGGAATTTCTGCAGGATCTACCAGGAAAAGTGAGAATTGTTGGCGGAGGTTTGCAGCAGAACTAGCCCGTAAGCCCACTGTGGGAGACCGCTTTGGTGGAGGTTTGCAGCGGAACTTGCCATAGGGCGAAGAATTGGGGCTTCCGTGGTGGAAGTTTGCAGCGAAACGTGCTTGTTGGCCGGAAAGCGGCGGCGGGTATGGTGGAGGCTTGAAGCGGAACCTGCTATAGGCCGAAGAATTGCGGCTTTTGTGGTGGATGCTTGTAAAACAAGGCGATATAAGCCACAATAGCGGGCCGGAATTGGTGGAAGTTTGTATGGAGAATATACTTGAGAAGATCGCCGCGAGCACGTGCGAGCGGGTCGCCGAAGAAAAGAAAAAAGTGTCTCTCGTCGAGATGCGGGCGCGGGCCGAGGCCTGTGCCGAGGCCCTGCATACGGCGCCGGCCGCGGAACAGGAAAAGAAAAGCTTTCTCAAATCCCTGCAGCGGCCGGGCCTCTCCTACATCTGCGAGGTCAAGAAGGCGTCGCCCTCCAAGGGGCTGATTGCACCGGACTTTCCGTACCTCACGATTGCGAAAGACTATGAGGCCGCCGGCGCGGCAGCCATCTCCTGCCTGACCGAGCCCTTCTACTTCCAGGGGGCTGACAGTTACCTTGAGGAGATTGCTGCAGAAGTGCAGATTCCGGTACTCCGGAAAGATTTTGTTGTAGATGAATACATGATATATGGCGCATCTGCACTGGGAGCAAGTGCTGTGCTGCTGTTATGTAATATTTTGGACGATGTTCAATTGAAGGAATACAGGCTTCTTGCTGAAGAGCTCGGCATGGATGCCCTCGTAGAGGCCTATGATGGAGCCGAGCATGAGCGGGCCCTCAAGTCTGGGGCAAAAATCGTCGGCGTCAACAACCGTGACCTCCGCACCTTCGAAGTCGACACGGGTCGCTCCGTTGCCTTCCGTAAGGAAACGCCGGCCGACGTGGTCTTCGTCTCCGAGAGCGGCATCCGGGATGCAGCCGATATCGCAAAGCTGAAAGAAGCAGGTGTTGACGGCGTCCTCATCGGTGAGACCCTGATGCGCGCACCGGACAAAGCGGCCGCACTTGCGGCGTTAGACGGCAGGTAGGGATGTCATTTGCTGGAAGTCGACAAGAATTGTCCCCGGTGCCGGCGAAAAGGGATGCCATTTGCAGCAAGACTGCAGGAATTGTCCCTGGCACCAGCCCCAGGGGATGCCATTTGCAGGAGGTGAGGCTTCTGTGACAAAAATCAAGATCTGCGGCTTGCGGCGGGATGAGGACATAGGCATAGTCAATGACTATCTGCCGGACTATGCAGGATTCATCATCGATTTTCCAGCAAGTTTCCGCTCGTTACCGCACGAAGAAGTAAAAAATCTGACCGCCAAACTCGACAAAAGGATCCTTCCGGTCGGCGTTTTTGTGGATTCTCCGATTGAGATTGTGATCGAGCTTCTGAAAGAGGGCGTCATCGGAGCCGCCCAGCTGCACGGGAGTGAAAGTCCTGAATATATCATGAAGGTGCAGGAAGCAACCGGGAAGCCCGTCATCAAGTCCTTTGTCCTGCCAAAGGAAGATGCCTCGCAAAGGCAGGAAATACAAGGCTTTTCAAAGATAACAGCCTCAGGTCCGGTTGATTGTTCACCCGCCGCGCATCTTTCTAATGGAGCTTTCACACAAAGCCAGGAAACGCAAGGCTTGCAGGACATAGAAAAGAAATCTGCTGAAGACCTCCGATGGCGGGCTGAAGAAATTCTCAAAGCTGCTGCAGCCTCGCCAGCCGACATGATCCTCCTCGACGCAGGAAAGGGCAGCGGGCAGACCTTCAACTGGAATCTGCTAAGCGGGTTTTCCCACCCCTACTTTCTGGCGGGAGGCATCTCGGAAAATAATATTAGTAATGCGATAAAGACCCTCCGTCCGTACGCAGTGGATATCAGTTCTTCTGTAGAAACTGACCGCTTCAAAGACAGACAAAAGGTAAAAAATATCATCGAAATAGCAAGGAAAGGAAGCACGAAATGAGCGAAAACAATAGCAGCACGTCCAAGGGGCGCTTCGGCATCCACGGCGGTCAGTACATTCCCGAGACCTTGATGAATGCCGTCATCGAGCTCGAGGACGCCTACAATCACTACAAGGACGATCCCGAGTTCAACCGCGAGCTGACCGACCTCTACAACAATTACGCCAACCGCCCTTCCCTCCTCTACTATGCGGAAAACATGACGAAGGACTTGGGCGGCGCGAAGATCTACCTGAAGCGGGAAGACCTGAACCACACCGGCGCCCACAAGATCAACAATTGTCTCGGCCAGGGCCTTCTCGCCAAGAAGATGGGAAAGACGCGGCTCATCGCAGAGACCGGAGCCGGCCAGCACGGTGTTGCGACTGCGACCGTTGCCGCTCTCCTCGGTATGGAGTGCGACGTTTACATGGGCGTCAAGGACATGGAGCGGCAGGCTCTGAACGTCTACCGCATGCGGCTTCTCGGCGCCCAGGTCCACGGGGTGGAATCCGGCACCGGAACCCTCAAGGATGCGGTTTCAGAGACGATGCGCGAGTGGACGCGGCGGATTTCCGACACCCACTACTGCCTGGGCTCCTGTATGGGGCCCCATCCCTTCCCCACGATTGTCCGCGACTTCCAGGCCGTCATTTCCCGGGAAATCAAGCAGCAGATGCTGGAAAAGGAAGGCAGGCTCCCCGATGTCGTCATGGCCTGTGTCGGCGGAGGTTCGAATGCGATAGGAAGTTTTTACCACTTCATCGATGACAAATCGGTCAGACTCATCGGTTGTGAAGCAGCCGGGCGGGGTACGGACACCTTCGAGACGGCAGCGACAATTGCCACCGGCCGCCTCGGTATCTTCCACGGCATGAAGTCTTACTTCTGCCAGGACGAGTACGGGCAGATTGCTCCCGTGTATTCTATTTCAGCAGGCCTCGACTATCCGGGCATCGGACCGGAGCACGCTTGGCTTCACGACTCCGGTCGGGCAGAATATGTGGCTATCACGGACGACGAAGCTGTAGATGCCTTTGAGTATCTGTCCCGCACAGAGGGAATCATTCCTGCCATCGAAAGCGCCCACGCGGTTGCCTATGCAAAGAAGCTGGCGCCGACACTGTCGAAAGACAAAATTATTGTCATCACGGTTTCCGGCCGTGGCGACAAAGACGTGGCAGCCATCGCAAGATACCGCGGTGAGGATCTGCATGATTAATATATAACCGTAAAGGATCAAGGACTTCATTATCGGCAAAAAAACGAAAATTTGCCGTAAATGAAGTAGAACGAAACGGGAGTGCAGTGGGACAGCTGCAATGCTTTGTTTCATGTGCGCCCGCTCTAAAAGTGAGTGCATAAGAACAGCTGTGAAGTGGGGTGCCCCCTGCGTTCACCGGCATGTCTTGAATTATAAGGAGAAAATAGAAATGGCAGAGATAAAAATTGCGGACGCCTTCGCAGCGCACAAGGCCTTCATCCCCTTCATCACCTGCGGGGATCCGGACCTTCCTACGACGGAAGAGATTGTGGTGAAGATGGTGGAGGCCGGCGCCGACCTCGTGGAGCTTGGCATCCCCTTCTCGGATCCCACGGCCGAAGGCCCGGTCATCCAGGGAGCCAACCTCCGCGCCCTGACCGGCGGCGTCACGACGGACAAAATTTTCGACATGGTAAAGGATCTGCGCACGAAGGTCTCAATCCCCATGGTTTTCATGACCTACGCGAACGTCGTCTATTCCTACGGGATGGAGCGTTTCATGACTAATGCTGCGTCGGCGGGCGTACAGGGCCTCATTCTTCCGGACGTGCCCTATGAGGAGAAGGAGGAGTTTGCCGTTCCAGCGAAGGCGCACGGCCTCGAGCTTGTTTCCCTGATTGCTCCGACCAGCCACGACCGCATCCGCACGATTGCAAAATCCGCAGAGGGCTTTGTCTATTGCGTTTCTTCCCTGGGCGTCACGGGAATGCGGACTGAGATCACGACGGACGTCAAGGCCATGGTCGACCTGGTGAAGTCCGAGAACAATATCCCCTGCGCCATCGGTTTCGGGATCTCGACGCCGGAGCAGGCGGCCGATATGGCAGGCAAGTCCGACGGCGCCATCGTAGGATCTGCCATTGTAAAGCTATGCGAGAAGTACGGCCGCGACGCTGTCGGCCCCATCTACGAGCTTGTCAAGTCCATGGCGGATGCGGTGCATGAGGCGTAAATAAAATGATATTCATCCCCACCCGTTTCGCCTCAGGGCAGCGGGTGGGGATTTTTTTGTTGCCATAATGATAAAATTATGATAAAAAAATGATAAAGGAGGCGCTAGATATGATGCAGATACGCCCTGTTTCCGACCTTCGGAACAATTTCTCGGATATTGAAAAAACGGTGCAGAATGGCGCTCCGGTTTACCTGACGAAAAACGGCTACGGGACAATGGTCGTTATGAGTCTGGAGCAGTACTCGGCACTTACGAATTCTACGGAATTGGCTCTGGACGAGGCAGACCGGCAGGCGGAGATGTCGGATCTGCGCCTTACTCATGATGAGGTTTTTGGCCGTTTGAGGAAGAGAAGCCATGAAAAAGTATGAGCTCCGCTATCTGCCGCTGTTTTTTGACGACCTGGCGGAGAAGACGGATTATATCCGCTACCGTCTTATGAATCCTGAAGCAGCAGATAATCTCCTGGATGCGGTGGAAGAAGGTATCCTGAAACGGTTGGAAAATCCGGAGAGCTTTGAACCATATGAGTCCGAGCGGGAAAGAAAATACACCTACTACCGGATCTATGTGCAGAAATTCATTGTGTATTATGTCGTAATTCCGGGAAAGCCGCCCGTAATGGAAGTCCGGCGATTTCTGTACAAGGGACAGGACAGAGACAATATTGTATAAAACAGGAGTCTGCCTCGTAAAGCAGGCTCCCGCGTTTTTGACTTATATTATTCTAATGTCACTTCAGGAACGTCATCCCCGCCACCAGCACAAACGCGCCGAGGGCGATCCGGTACCAGCCGAAGACCTTGAAATCGTGGGTTTTGACGAAGTTCATGAGAAAACGGATGATGAAGAGAGAAACGACGAAAGCCGTAATGCAGCCCACAAGAAGGACAGCGATTTCGTTTCCGGTGAAGGCCCCGCCGAACTTCACGAGCTTCAGAAGGGACGCCCCAAGCATGACAGGAACGGCCAGGAAGAAGGTGAATTCCGCCGCGCAGGTGCGGGAGACGCCGATGAGCAAGGCCCCGATGATGGTAGCGCCGGAGCGGGACGTGCCCGGGAAGATAGCCGCGATTACCTGGAAGAGGCCGATGATTAGGGCTGTTTTCCAGGTGAAGTCCCGGATGCGGGTGATGACGGGTTCCCTGTTTTTCTCATAGTTCTCGACCACGATGAAGGCGATGCCGACGATGATCAGGGCAAGCGCCACGCTTGTCGGATTGTAGAAAAGGGTTTCGAATTCATCGTCGAAGAGGGCGCCGACAATGGCAGCCGGGATGCAGGCCAGGATGATCTGTCCCCACATGCGCATCGTACGCTTTTTCACAGCCGGTTTTCCGTTGTGAATTCCGAAGGGCCACAGGCGTTTCCAGAAGAGGACGACGACAGCCAGGATGGCGCCGAGCTGAATCACGACCTCGTACATGGAGTAGAAGCCGTCCGACACATTCTGGAATTTCAGCAGAGAATTTAAAAGAATCATGTGGCCTGTCGATGAAATCGGCAGCCACTCCGTGATGCCCTCCACGATACCGTAGATGATGGAAATCAGGATGTCCATCGAAACTTTACCGCCTTTTCAAAATATTGACAAAAATTCATGCTGTACCTATAATACTTATAAAGAGAGTACTGCAACAAGCGGCTGGTCTCGATCAGGTTATTAAATTGCTAAAACAACCGTCACTTGCCCGAGTGGCGGTTGTTGCGTCTTACAGTAATTGTCACTGTGAAAGTGCCAATATGAAATGTAATTCGCATAAACATCACCTCCTCTCGGAGAATGATGACCAGCCGCCTGCCGTTAAGCAGTGCTCTCCATCCGCATTAGCGGACAGTTCAAGTCTACTATCTTCTCCACCGCATGTCAAACATTTGTTTGTAATTCATGTATTTTCTTTTTGTCCTTTTGTCTATCCAGCTGCCTTTCCTTTTTGTTTAAGTTGAAAAAGCAGGCGCAAACCGATACAATGTCAAACGGTGCCGCAGAAAGTACGGACACTACATTATTCATAAAATATCAAGGAGAATCGTTCGATGGGAATTTACGAGGAACTGGTGGAGCGCGGGCTGATCGCCCAGGTCACCGATGAGGCAAAGGTCAGAGAGCTTGTGAATGCAGGCAAGGCGACCTTCTATATCGGCTTCGATCCGACGGCGGATTCGTTGCACGTCGGCCACTTCATGGCCCTCTGCCTGATGAAGCGCCTGCAGGAGGCGGGAAACAAGCCCGTTGCCCTGGTCGGCGGCGGTACCGGCATGATCGGCGATCCTTCCGGCCGGTCCGATATGCGGTCCATGATGACAAACGACATCATCGATCATAACTGCGACTGCTTCCGGAAACAGATGTCCCGCTTCATCCATTTCGGTGACGGCGATTCCGACGCCATAATGGTGAACAATGCGGACTGGCTTCGCGATCTCAACTTCATGGAGTTCATGCGCAGCGTCGGCGTTCATTTCAATGTGAACAATATGCTCCGCGCCCGCGCCTATGAAAACCGTATGGCCCGGGAGGGGGGACTCACTTTCTTCGAAATGAGCTACATGCTTCTGCAGGCCTACGACTTCTATCGCCTCTACTGCGACAAGGGCTGCAACCTGCAGTTCGGCGGTGATGACCAGTGGTCGAATATGCTGGCGGGCGCTGACCTGATCCGCAAGAAGACAGGTCACGACGACGCCTACGCTATGACAATTACTCTTCTCACCAAGTCCGACGGAACGAAGATGGGAAAGACGAGCGGCGGCGCCGTCTGGCTTGATCCGAACAAGACTTCTCCTTACGACTTCTACCAGTACTGGCGCAATGTCGACGACGGCGACGTCATCAAGTGCATCAAGATGCTGACCTTCCTGCCCCTCGAGGAAATCCGTCCCATGGAGTCCTGGGAAGGCGAGAAGCTGAATGAGGCCAAGGACATCCTGGCATTTGAGCTCACAAAGCTCGTTCATGGGGAAGAGGAAGCAGAGAAGGCACGCGAGGCTTCGAAGGCGCTCTTTGCCGGAGGCGCGGATTCTGCCAACCTGCCCCAGATGACGCTGACTTCTGCAGACGTCGCTGACGGCATCGGCATCCTTGACATCATCGTAAAAGCCGGCTTTGCGGCCACGAAGAATGAGGCCCGCCGGGCTCTGACTCAGGGTGGCGTCACCGTGAATGGCGACAAGGTCGAGGATCCGAAGACTGTTTACGAAAAGAAGGATTTTGAGGATTTCGTCCTGAAGAAGGGCAAGAAGAAGTTCGTCAAGGTCGTCGTCGAGTAATTAAAATAGCGTTCAACAAAAACGGGACTGTGCAAAAGGCACAGTCCCGTTTTCGCGTCTTTGAAGCAGCACTCACCCATCTTGAAGCGGCGCGCGTATCAAATTCCTGCATCTGATGCAGCACTCACCCATCACGGATGCCAAACGCCCCATACGAAGAGGTAGCCGACGACAACTGCTGTGAGTGTGAAGGGAATTCCGATGCGGAAGAAGTCGCGGAAGCGGACCTCGTAGCCTTCCTTCCGGAGCATGCCGACAGCGGCGATATTGGCGGAAGCTCCGATGGGCGTCAGGTTGCCGCCGAGCGTTGCCCCGACGAGGAGGCCGAAGTAGAGAAAGTAGGGCTCGACGCCCATAGTCGTTGCGACAGCGCCCATCAGGGGAAGCATCGTGGCGACGTAGGGGATATTGTCAATGAAGGCGGAAATCAGGACGGAACCCCAGACGACAATGGAGTAGAGAAGGAACATATTTGATCCGCCTGCTGCCGCAATGAGGTTTGCGAGATCATCAATGAGGCCGACATTGCGGATGCCTGCGATGACGACGAAGAGGCCGGCCAGGAGGAGCATGGTCTGGTAGTCCATATTCTTGAGCGAATGGATCATACCTGACGTGCCCTTCTGCTTCGCGATTTCCCAGACAATAGTGAGTACGCCGAAGGCCATGCAGATATAGCCGTTTGTCATTGCCGGCGTATTCGGAATGAAGGAAGCGATGATGAGGGCAACGACGTGGCCGAGCATCGTAATTGTGGGAACGAGGTCCTTCACTTCCGTGTGCTGGTCAGAGTCGACGGGCTGCTTGTCATTGCGGAAAAGCACCATCATGATGGGAATCGTGGCAAGCGCTCCGAGCTCGACTGCAAACGTGATGCCGGCCTTCCCGTGGAACCAGATGAAGTCGTTGAAGTTCATGCCTGCGGCGCCGGCCAGCATGATGGACGTCGTGTCGCCGACGAGGGTAGCCGCCCCCTGCAGGTTCGAGGACACTGCAATGGAAAACAGCATAGGTACAGGCGAAATCTTCAGCTTCTTGCAGATGGCGAGTCCTACGGGGGCGATCATGAGGACGGTCGCGACATTGTCAATGAAGGCGGAGACGATGCCGGCGAAGAGGGACATGATGATGGTCACCCACATCACGTTCGGACAGAGCCGCAGGAGGCCGTCCGCAATCTTTTCCGGCATCTTCGACTCGATGAAGTAGTCGACAATGACCATGGTGCCGAAGATCATGAGCAGGACGTTCCAGTCGATGGCTGTCGGAACGGCGCTGACCGGAAGCATGCCGGCGGCGACGAAGACCGCCGCTGTGACCAGCGCCACGAGGTAGCGCCACTTGGGCAGGATCACCATCAGGGCATACATGACGATGAAAATGATAATAGCCGCTGTTTTCATACACTCTCCTTTTTGGACGCGAAGACAAAAAAAGACTTTTGCCCCACAAATACAATACGTGCGGCAAAAGTCTTGCGATTTCGTACGAATCCGGACCCGATTGCGGTTGTCGCAATGTGCTGACGACTCCGGACGGCTTCGGGCTTTATATTATTCATGAATAATGTGAAACGCGAAGTCCGCTACTCCCTTTTGTGTTGTCATCATACCCGAAACACCGGCGAAAGACAAGCGTATTTTTTTCGTATTCGTTGAAAAGACACAATTTCTCGGGTATAATACAAAATAACTTTGTGTATCGGTTTAACCGATGTGTTCGTTTTTTTCAGGAGGAATACGATGGACGATTTCTTTGGAAAACTGGGTGACACGATTGTCTCCGGCGGCAAGGCAGTAGGCGACAAGGCAAAGGAACTTTCCGATGCTGCAAAGATTCAGATCGATATCAAGAAGAACGAGGACATCCTGACAGAGGAGTTTGCAAAGATCGGAAAGAAGTACTACGAGGAGCACAAGGATTCCGAGCCGACGGAGTTCCAGACCATTGCAGCAACGGAACGGCAGATTGCCCATCTGAAGCAGCAGCTTCAGGACATCAAGGGAACGAAGATCTGCCCGGCCTGCGGTGCAGAGAACCCTGCGGATGCTACGTTCTGCAGCAAGTGCGGCGTCAAGCTCGACTAAGCACTATATCGGATTTTCAGGAAGGCAGGATGGAGGCTTCTTTCCGGTGCCTATGCACGGGAAGGACTTCCGTCCTGCTTCTTTTGCGATGAGGCGGGGGCAGCATGTCCGCACTTTATCGCAAAGGAAGATTTTTCGGAACATATATTTCAGCATTAGTTAGGACATAAGAATTGAGCGACAGAGGAAAGTACTACATCACAACAGCCATTGCCTATGCATCGGGCAAACCCCATATCGGAAATACCTATGAGATCGTCCTGGCGGACGCCATTGCCCGTTTCCGCCGCCAGCAGGGCTACGACGTCTTCTTCCAGACCGGAACGGACGAGCACGGACAGAAGAACGAGACAAAGGCCCAGGCAGCAGGCGTTTCCCCCAAGGAATTCGTGGATTCGACTGCCGCTGAAATCCGCCGAATCTGGGACCTCATGAATACGTCCTACGACAAATTCATCCGGACGACGGACGACTACCACGTAGCCCAGGTGCAGAAGATATTCAAGAAGCTCTACGACCAGGGCGACATCTACAAGGGCCACTACGACGGCCTCTACTGCAACGAGTGCGAGGCCTTCTACACGGAGTCCCAGCTCGTGGATGGCAAGTGCCCGGTCTGCGGCAGTGAGGTTCACGCCCAGCAGGAGGAGGCTTACTTCTTCCGCATGAGCAAGTACGCCCCCCGGCTCATTGACTACATCAATACCCACCCCGATTTCATCCAGCCCGTGAGCCGGAAGAATGAGATGATGAACAATTTCCTCCTGCCCGGCCTGCAGGACCTCTGCGTTTCCAGAGCCTCCGTCAAGTGGGGCATTCCGGTCACCTTCGACCCCAACCAGACCGTCTATGTCTGGCTGGACGCCCTGACGAACTATATCACGGGAATCGGCTATGATGCGGACGGCAATTCCACGGACCAGTACAAGAAGCTCTGGCCGGCGGACCTCCACCTCATCGGCAAGGACATCATCCGCTTCCACACCATTTACTGGCCCATCTTCCTGATGGCCCTCGGAGAGCCGCTGCCCAAGCAGGTTTTCGGCCACCCCTGGCTCCTGCAGGGCGGGGAGAAGATGTCGAAGTCCAAGGGCAATGTCATCTATGCGGATGACATGGTGGATCTCTTCGGCGTCGACGCCTCCCGCTATTTCGTCCTCCACGAGATGCCCTATGAAAACGACGGCGTCATTACCTGGGAGCTTCTGGTGGAGCGCATCAATTCCGACCTCGCCAATGTCCTCGGAAACCTCGTCAAGCGGACCGTTTCCATGACGAACCAGTACTTCAGCGGCGTCGTAAAGGATCCGGGCGCTTCCGAGCCCGTTGACGACGAGCTGAAGGCGCTCGCTGTAGCAACGCGCGACCTCTGCGACAAGGACATGGAGACACTTCGCGTGGCGGACGCCATGACGAAGGTCTGGGATCTCTTCAAGCGCTGCAACAAGTATATCGATGAGACAGAGCCCTGGGTACTGGCGAAGGATCCGGCGAAGCATGACCGGCTCGCTACCGTCCTCTACAATCTCGTTGAGGCCATCTCCATCGGAGCAAGCCTCATCAAGTCCTTCATGCCGGATACCTCCGCAGCCATCCTGAAGGAGCTTGGCGCAGAGGAAATTCCCTACGATGAGCTCGACAAGTGGGGGCACTATCCTGCCGACGGCAGCCGGAAGGTGACGGAAAATCCGACCACCCTCTTCGAGCGGCTCAAGCTCGATGACGTGATGAAGAAGGTTGCTGTCATAGAAGCCGCCCAGAAGAAGGCTGCTGCTGCTGAAGAAGGAAAGAATGAAAAGCCTGCGAAGGCAGCAGGAGAAGCAGACACGACCGTTGAGCACAAGCCCGAGATTACCATTGATGACTTTGACAGGCTGGAATTCCGCGTCGGCGAGATCCTCTCCTGTGAAGCCGTTCCCAAGTCGAAGAAGCTGCTCTGCAGCCAGGTGAAGATCGGCTCCGAGACGAAGCAGATCGTGTCCGGCATTCACAAATATTATTCGCCGGAAGAAATGGTCGGCAAGAAGGTCATGGTGCTTGTGAACCTGAAACCCGCGAAGCTGGCCGGTGTTCTCTCACAGGGGATGATTCTCTGTGCAGAGGATGAAAACGGGGACCTGGCTCTGATGAAGCCGGAGAAGGATTTCTCCGCAGGTTCTGAGATTTGCTGAAAGACAGGATTTCCGCGGCTTTCAAGGCGGAAATTTTGTAACACAGAAATTTCTGTGAATGACAGCTGAAATATATGAAGATATTTGAAACCCACGCGCATTATGAAGACAGGAAGTTCGACTCCGACCGGGCCGAACTTCTTTCTGCTTTGCCGAAAAAGGGCGTCAGTCCCGTCATCAACGTCGGAGCCTCAATGGAAACTACCCGGCAGACGGTAGAGCTGGTGAAACAGTGGCCCTATATGTATGCGGCGATCGGTGTCCATCCGGAAGAAATCCGGGACCTGACGGACGACGACATGGAGTACCTCAGGGCCCACGCTATGGACGAGATGGTCGTCGCCATCGGGGAGATCGGCCTCGACTACCACTACCTGAAGGAAGATTATAAGCATATTGAGGACTTAGGCGAACGACACGCAGCTATCGACGCTGTGAAGGAGAAGCAGAAATATTGGTTTCTGCGGCAGATGGAAATCGCCCGGGAAGCGGACCTGCCCTGCATCTTCCACATGCGGGACGCGGCGGCGGACACGATGGCGCTTCTTTCCGAGGCGGCAGAAAAGGGAACCCGCGGCGTCATCCACTGCTATTCCTATTCCGTGGATCATGCCCTGAAATACATTGACATGGGCTATTACATCGGAATCGGCGGGGCTGTCACGTTTTCTGATTCGAAAAAGCTGGCGGAGGTTGTGAAGGCCATTCCCCTCTCCCGCATTCTGACGGAGACGGACTGTCCCTATATGGCGCCGGAGCCCTTCCGGGGGCAGCGGAATGACTCGACCTATATCCCCTACGTCATCGACCGGATCGCGGAGCTTCGCGAGATCACGGAGGAAGAGGTCCTCGAGGCGACGGCGGAGAACGCCTACCGACTTTTTACGAAGGTGAAGAAGAGATATTAATATGCCGGGAATTGATTACGGAAACAGCGCAAATACAGGGGCCTATCTGAGGAAGTCCGGCTTCCGCGTGAAGAAGAACTACGGGCAGAACTTCCTGACGGACGAGACGGTGCTTACGGATATCGCTGATGCGTCAGGCGTGACGGCGCGCGACACGGTTCTCGAGATCGGGCCGGGAACGGGAAACCTGACGCGGCTTCTTGCGGCGCGGGCGAAGAAGGTCATTGCCGTCGAAGTCGACAGCGAGCTCATCCCCTATCTGACAGTCGCGCTCGAACATTTCGACAATACAGAAATCATCAATACGGACATCATGCAGGCGGACCTCTCCGAGATCCTTTCGGATGTGGACGGAGACTTCCTTGTCGTCGCGAACCTCCCCTATTACATTACGACGCCTGTTGTGACAAAGCTTCTCGAGGCCGACCTCGGAGCCCGCTCCTTCACCTTCATGGTGCAGAAGGAAGTCGCGGAGCGGATGGCGGCCGCCCCCGGTTCCAGGGACTGCGGCGCCATCTCCTATTTTGTCGCCTGGCGGACAGAGGCAGAGATTGTGCGGACGGTGCCGGCGGCAGCCTTTTACCCGCCCCCCAAGGTGGACTCTGCCGTCATCCATCTCACCATGCGGGAACATCCGCCCGTCAACGAAAACGTTGACGAAACGAGGCTTTTTTCTATAATAAAATCAGCGTTTGCCCTGCGCAGAAAGACGCTCGCGAATGCGCTCGCGTCGGCAGGTGTCTGCGGGGACATGACGAAGGACGAAATCGGAGACGCCATTGAAAAAGCGGGCCTTTCGCGGACCGTCCGCGGGGAGCGGCTGACGCTTGACGACTTCTGCGGGCTTGTGAACATTATAGATGCCTGAAAACAGATGCGTGCGCTTTCTGCCGGGGTTGTGTGGCATTTAGGTTGCGGTTTTTGCCCGGCTTTATATTATTCTTACAGGATGGAAATGCAGGACAATGGATTTCGAAAAGTATCCTGAAAACATCACATCGTTTGTGGAGAAGGTCAACACTTCCCTGGGCCAGGACCGGGAGGCAGCGCTTGCTGCCGCAAACAGCCTCGAGGGAATCGGCCTCCTGCAGAACGACAATGCCCTCGTCGGCTATGCCCGTTTCATGCGGGGTGAGGAGTACTACCTCGAAAACGACATGGTCGACTTTTATACGGACATGGTCTCCTGCCTTGATCCTTTTGAAAAGGCCGGGGAATGGGAGTATCTCGTCCGGGCGAACAATCTGCTCGGCATCATGTCCACGAACCGCGGCAATGCGCCGTTTGCGATGGACTACTATTCCCGTGCCCTTTCAATCTCGCGGTCCCATAGTCTCAAGAACCTTGAGATCATGATGAACCTGAACATCGGCACCCTTTATCTCGCGAATGGTGAAAATGACGAAGCCATCGGCCGCTTTACAAATTCGTGTGAGCTCATAGAAGGGGTCGACCTCGCCCCGGATGAATATTATTCCTATATGTCTGCTGCCCTGCTCGGTCTCTCCAAGGCCTGCCTGCACCGCGGCGACCAGGCGGCGGCCGGGGACTGGTTCGACCGCATGCAGACGACGTGCGCCGACCGGCTCGAAGGCCACGACAAGCTGGCCATTGACTGCTTCGGCGCCATCCTCTACGACCGGCTTGGACGGCAGGTGGAAAAGCAGCGCTACATTGACGCTGTCCGCGCGGAGTTTGCCGGCGAAGTGCCGGTGATGGATGTCTTTGACGACGTCTACGAATATATGGCCATGCTGGAGCAGACTGGCGAAGCTGAGGAGTTTGACACCATCTGCGGCCGCATGGAAGCCCTGATTGCGAAGACGAATGTCAAGTACCTGGAGCGCCGCATCGTCGAGCTCCGCCTTGAGAAGGCGCGGATGGAAGGAAAGGCAGACGAATACAGGGATCTGGCTGTCCGCTTCTTCGAGCTCTACGAAACGGGGGAGCAGGAAAACTCCCTGATGATCCGGAATATGCTCCGTCTCCGCGGCTCCTTCAACGATCTCGCCCGCATCAACCGCGAGGTCGAGGAGGAGAACAAGGTCCTGCAGCGGAAGTCCGTCACGGATGCCCTGACGCAGATGGACAACCGCGCCGGTCTCAACGCCTACGCCGGAATGTCCTTCAACCGCGCTGCCCAGAGCGGCCAGGACTGGGCTATCGAGATCCTCGATATCGACTACTTCAAGGAATACAATGACAATTACGGCCACCAGGCAGGCGACGAGTGCATCACGTTTGTTGCCTCCATGGTGAAAGCCTTGAAGCGCTACCCCGGCGTCTTCTGCGCCCGCTACGGCGGCGACGAATTCGTCGTCATTTACGAGGGCTACAAGGATACGGAGGTCTTTGAAATGGCGAAGGACCTGAAGGCAACGATCCTGAAGAAGGCCGTCGAGCACAAGTTTACAAAGTCCTATATGAAGATCGTCACGGTTTCCCAGGGCATCTTCTGGGGGCACCCCGACAAGAATTCCACGGCATGGAACTTCCTCCACGCCGCTGACAACTTCCTCTACAAGGCAAAGACCAAGTCCCGGAACTCCATCATGATGGGCTTCCACTTAGGTGACGACGACGAGGTGCCGTGGGAGGGCTGAGTTTGCCTGTCAAATCTGTACAATCGAATACAATTTCGACAGCTGCAAGGCCCTGTTTGCGGCGCCTTCAGGAAACTTGTTTTTTACGCTTGACAGGCAAATTGATACAATCCTGTACAATTTTTTACAAACCCATATGAAAAGC
>OMTX01000175.1 GCA_900314085.1 uncultured Lachnospiraceae bacterium
AGGATTATGGCCCGAGAGTCGTACTGCTCACGGATATCACCTACCTTCCTTACAACGGTGTATTTGCCTACCTGTCGACGATCCTGGATGCCTTTACGAAGCAGATCCTGTCCTATGTCCTGAGCGACAGCCTCGAGGTCGATTTCGTCCTGGAGACCGTCCAGAAGCTTGTCCGCGACCATGGGGTGTCACTTACCTCAAGGACGATCATTCATAGCGATCAGGGCTCGCACTACACGAGCTGCCAGTTCATCGATATCGTGAAGCACTCAGACCTGCGACAGTCCATGTCGAGGCGCGGGAACTGCTGGGACAATGCCCCGCAGGAGAGTTTCTTCGGTCGGATGAAGGATCATATAAAGCCGAAGCTAAAGGAATGCATTACCTTTGAACAGGTAAAGGCCGAAGTCGATGATTACATGGACTACTACAACAACGAGAAATACCAGTGGGAGCTGGCCAAGTTGTCGCCGAACGAGTTCTATGAGTTCTGCGCCACCGGTATCTATCCCATAAAAATCGATAACCCGCCTGAAATCCCGGTGCCGGCAAGGCCGCCGGAAGATCTTGGACGGAAGAAAAAACTCGGAAACGAGGAACAAAAGGAAACTGCGCCAGATGTCTGAAGACATGGGCACCGGGAGTTGGAGTGTCCAAAGGAAGGGGTAAAATCCTTCAAAAATCCAACCCCAACTTTCTAAAATGTCCTTGACAAGGGGTACGGTTTAGTACTCCATCCGGCCCGACTTCCGGCTTTAAAGAGTGGAGGTTTGCAGCAAAACGCCCCTACCAGCCAAATGAAAAAAGGCAGACACACGCAACGCGTGTGTCTGCCTGAAAAAGCCTCAAAACACATGGGCCCAATGCCGCCAAAGCCTTATTCTATCACCCCGTCCGCCGTCTGCTTCGTGGGATACGTGTGCTTTCCTGTCGTCTTGTATTTGATGATAGCCTTCGTCCTCTGCGGCATATACTTGCCGATGGCCTTCATCATACCTTCTGCAGCGACGAGATCCGAGGAATGCGGCAGGTCGCGCGTCAGGTGGATGGCGTCGAATTCGCACCGCGTCGTGCAGAGACCGCAGCCGATACACTGGTTCAGGTCGACAACGGTTGCGCCGCACTTTAAGCAGCGGTTCGCTTCCTTGTGGACCTGCTCCTCCGTGAGGGCGATGCGGAGATCCTCGTAGGATTTCCGGGGATTTCCTTCCCTGTGGCCGATGGCCTGGCGGGGGCAGTTGTCGTAGCCTTCCGCATTGGGATCAATGTCGTCCCGGTCGAGCTCTATAAACTCTCTGAGGTCACGGCCGATGGTCATGGACTGGCCGGGATGGACGAAGCGGTTGATGGACTGCGTCACGATGCGGGCATTTCCAATTGCATCAATGGCGAAACGAGCTCCGTGCTCGATGTCTCCGCCGGCGAAGATGTCCGGCTCGGCGGTCTGCAGGGTGACGGGATCCGCGACAATGGTGCCGCCCCGCCGCAGCTCACACTTCGTATTCTTGAGGAGATCGCCCCAGACAGCGGCCTGACCGATAGCCATGAGGACATTCCCACAGGGAATTTCCAGGGTGTCAGACTCATCATACTGAGGATTGAAGCGGCCGTCCGCATCCTTGACCTGCGTGCACTTCTTGAAGACAATGGCCGTGACATTGCCAGAGGCATCCTTCTTCACCTCCATCGGGCCCCAACCGTTCTTCACCTCGATGCCCTCTTCTTCCGCCTCAGCGACTTCCGCAGCAGAGGCAGGCATTTCCGCCCGCTGCTCCAGGCAGAGCATGGTGACACGTCCGTCCGTGGAACGAAGGGCAGCCCGCGCTACATCGCAGGCTACGTTTCCGCCGCCGACGACGACGACGTCCCCGTTCAGGCGATGAGAATGCTTTTCATCATGGGCGAAATCAGAGAGAAACTCCACGCCGGAAAGGACGCCCTTTGCGTCCTCGCCGGGAACGCCGGCGAGACGGCCGCCCTGCAGGCCGATGGCTACGTAGAAAGCCTTGTAGCCCTGCTTGCGGAGTTCTTCAATCGTCACATCTTTTCCGACCTCAACACCGCAGCGGATCTCGGCGCCCATCTTTTTGATGATTTCGATTTCCGCCTCGAGGGCCGTCTTGTCCAGACGGAAGGAGGGGATACCGTTCAATAGCATGCCGCCCGGCCGGTCCTGTTTTTCAAAGACCGTGACGGGATAGCCTTCGAGCCGAAGGTAGTAGGCTGCGGAAAGTCCCGCAGGGCCTGCACCGATGATGGCAATCGGGTATTCCGTCCACTCGTTTCCGTCCATATTCTCACAGGGCAGAACGAAGCGATCGATATTCTTTGTCTCGTAGAGCGAGAGGAATTTCTTGATGTCGTCAATGGCAACCGGCGCATCGACGAGGCCTCTCGTACACCGGTCCTCGCAGCGGCGGTTGCAGATATCGCCGCAGACAGCCGGGAAGGGATTGTCCTTCCGGATCAGGGCTACGGCATCCTCATAGCGGCCGTCCGCCGCCATCTTGACATAGCCCTGAACAGCGATATGGGCGGGGCAGGCCGTCTTGCAGGGAGAAGTACCGGTATCGTAGCAGTTTTCCTTGTTGTGATCGCGGTAGTCCTTGTCCCACTTGTCCTCGCCCCAGGGCATGTCGTCCGGGAGCTCATGCATTTCATAGACCTGCTTTGAGCCATCCGCCTTGCAGAGCTTTCTTCCGAGCTTGGCAGCTCCCGCCGGGCAGACCTCCACGCACTTGCCGCAGGCAACGCACTTCTCTGCCGTCACATGGGCGCGGTAAGCGGATCGGGACATATTGGGCGTATTGAAGAGCTGGGATGTCCGCAGAGCATAGCAGGAACCGGCGCTGCAGTTGCAGATGCCGACGATGCGGTCCGGTCCGTCCACATTTGTGATCTCATGGACGTACCCTTTTCGCTCCGCCCGCTCGATGATTTCCTTTGCCTGCTCCCGGGTGATATAATGGGCGTCCTTACCGGACTCCACAAGGAATTCCGCAATGTCGCCGACGCCGATGCACATGTAGCCTTCGATATCGCCGACGCCTTCCCCGCGGATCCGCTGGGCCTTGCGACAGGCGCAGACCATGGTGCAGAATTTGTCGTATTTGTCGAGCCAGTGGGAAAGGTGCTCCGTATCCACGGACCGGCTCGTGGGATCAATGGCCTTCTCCACGGGAATGACATGCATGCCGAGGCCGGCGCCGCCGGGCGGAACCATCTTCGCCGCCCACTCCAGGGGTTCCTGGGGAGCGAAATTGAACATGGTTGCGACTTCCGGATGATCGTCGGGAAGCGTCGGATGCTCCATCATGTACTCGCCGTTGCCGACAACCCACTTGGGTACCCAGTACTGGATGTGCTGGTCTGCATTGTCGCGGTTCTGCTCGAGGATGCCGATCCAGAGCAGGTGGTCAATCATCTTTTGCGTCTGGTCGACGGGCATGCCGTTCATTCGGGCCAGCTCCGTCGTCGTGTACCCTGTCCGAAGCTTCTTGAAGGACAGCATGAACTTTGCTTCTTCCTTCGTCAGCATGCGGTCGAGGATCCAGAAGTCCATGTGGTTTTCGTGCATGCCGCCCGGCATCTTTCGCGGAATATTGTCCGTGCACATGCGGGCCAGCTTCATGACAATCTCGCGCTTTTCGGGATCGTCGCAGTGGTAGTCTTCGAGCGGGAAATCCCGTTCGTTTACGTGAATGTTCGGATTGACTTCACGCGGCATAGCCTTTTCCCCCTTTTTGAATCATGACTAATAGAAAACCCGTCCTTTTCCTCTGCGCGAAAATTTCTGCGGCAGGCCCGGATGCCCCTCCGGAAGGCCCGCCAATCTCAGGCAAAAGAAAACGCAGGAAACTTATTATATTGTAACAAGTTTCCTGCATTTTTTCAACACAAATGCGTTTATGTATGGAAGTTCACACTACGGATGCTTAAAAGTCTGCTGCCGCAGTCCCCCGCGACAACAGTGAACGGCAGCCCCGCTGCCTCTCTGCCGGTCATGGAAAAATTCCATATTCCCCCGGGGAGTTTTTTCTACTCCTGCCCTGCGACTCTGTAAATATACGTCCCGTCCTCGTCGTAAATGAGGGAAAGCTTTCCGGCATAGGCTGCTTCCTCCACCGGTCCCTCCGTAAAGACATAGCGGACATCCAGGGTATCGAGGACATCCGGCCCGATCGACAGCGACAGGAGATCCGGCAGCTTCAGCTCGAGCGAATAACCGGGCGCCTCCGTCAGGTGAATTTCGATATGGGCATAGCGGTTCCAGATTTCTTCATCGTTCCCGTCCGGATCGAGTTTTTCCCAGACGTCTCTGTTCGGCATGAAATTCACGGAATTCAGCGTCTTCGCCCCGTTTGCAATCAGATAGTTGCTTCGGAGCTCGGAGGTGCCGATCCAGATGGCATCCGGTTCTTCGGCGGAAATTTGCTGCACCTCCTTTGCAAAGGGCTTCTCCGTCAGCGCCGCGGTGCCGGCCATAACGGGGCTGACAGTCAGGGGACCGATGGCCAGGACGTAGGCGCAGACAACAGCTGCAGTCTTCCAGGATGTCCTGCGGAAGGATACAAGAAGGAAGAATAATAGGATGGCACAGAAGGCAGCCGCCAGCTCAGCCACCGGCAGGGAAAAACCCGTCTGCATCGCCCTCCCCTCAAGGATCACCGGAATTGCAGCAAGGACGGCAAGCGGCAGGGCGACAGGAAAGCGGAGGCCGCCGAAATCCCGGAGAACGGACAGGGAGATGATGAGAATCAGCACCAGCAGGGCGCCGAGGATGTCCACCGTCCGCCTGCCCATGCTGTGGTCCAGCAGGGTGACTTTCGCAAGAAAGGCCGGCAGGCCGCAGGTACAATAGAGCGTCAGGAGGGCCAGGGGAAAGAGGAGGAAGAAAAGCAATCTCCGCCTTCCCGCAACTTCTTCAGAAAAGGCAACCCCTGCTGCCCCCTGCAGGGCCTTCTTCCTGCCCCCGACAAAGGCACCTGTTCCCCTGCCTTCGAAGGATATCCAGATGGCCAGGGGCAGGAGGACATAGGCCAGCGGAAATCCAAGGGCAAAGGCCGCACTCTCACATTCATTCGTCACCAGGGATTCGTCCCTGTCGAAACCGGCAAAAAGCATCAGGGCATAGCCCCCGAGCTTCGAAAGGGAATAGCCTCCGGTATCCGCCCGGGTTCCGGGATAGGCCGTGGACGAAATTGCCCGGATATACGGAAGATCCAGGTACAGATAGCGGAGGATGATGGAAACCATGAAACCGAAGGCAGCCGCAAGGGAAAGCCAATCGGCCATCCGGTAGTCCTTCCAATCCCTGTACTCGTACAGGAAGTAGGCCATCAGCGTCAGAACGATCCAGCCGATCGGCACCTGCCAGGCCGGATAGAGGAAGACGACGAAATCCGCCCCGCCGATGGCCAGCATCAGGCCGAACGCAAACCGCCTTTTCCAGTCACCTGCCGTCAGCATATAGTAGAAAAGCACCGGCAGGGCACAGAAGGAAAGGAAGGGCACCGGGAAAGACCACCAGGCATTGAAGGAGGAAAACCAGAGCAGGCTGCCGCCAAGAAGCCCCAGCGCCTTCTTCTTTGTCAGAATGTAGCAGAGCTCGAAGGCGAAGAGAAAGCCGAAGATATAGGTATAGGACCATTGGAAGGAAAGGCCGTGGGAAAAGTCGAGAAAATAATAGCCCCAGAGAGCCGGCCTTGCCAGCGCCGCATAGTCTCTTTCCAGTCCGGCGACAGCGATATTATTCTGCCCGCCGCCCATGGCAAGCTCATTCACCGGCCCGTAATCGGACCGGGAAGCGGATGCCATTCGCGGCAGCGTCACTGCCCATTCGTCGCTGCGGATGACGCGGGGCGTTCCGAAGACAGGCCCGGCGTCCTCTTCCGTAATGTCCGGCTGGATCACCGCATTCCAGCAGTAATAGGAGGAATTGTTAAAATTGTTGGCGACGGAAAAGATGAAGATGGCTGCGGCCAGCGCCGCCCGCCGGCGGAAGATCCATGCGTAGAGCCTGCGGAAACCGAAGACCGTATGGAGGAAGAGAAAACCGAAAAACAGCGTCAGAAGCTCAATCCGCCGGATGTAGATCGCCGGGACGGTCCGGAAATGGTAAACAGACAGGGCATAGGCAAGGAGAATCAGGGTTCTGCAAACCCATATGATTATTCTTTTCCCGTTTTCTTTCATGAGCTTTCCCCGTCTTCCTCTTCCTTCTCCGAAAGCTTTTCCTGAAGCAGGGCCATCTCCTGGACGAGCCGCCGGATCCGCTTCGACGAAGCCGAAACCACGGCCGTAAGCTCCATCACAATGGCGGAAAGCACGATGATGGCCACCATGAACAGCATATTGACCGGCGTCGCAATGCCGAGCAGGGCGGAAAGGCCGCTCATCACCTGGGGAAAGATGGTGAAGATCAGAATGACAATGCCCGCGGCATACCAGACCAGGGAATACTTGAGCTCCACCTTCCGCCGGCGAACGAGACAGGTCACGCTGACAAAGCCCAGAATGACGATGATGACAGCAACGAGACGAAGTTTAAAGTCCAGCATGTTTTCTCTTTCCTTCCACGAGAATAGCCATTGACACCTTGATCATATAGTAGACGGACCGGTTCAGGCTGATGGAGGACTTCCCTCCCTGTCTGGCCCGCATGACAACAGGCACCTCCAGCACCCGGCTTCCGTTTTTCAGAGCGAAGACCGTGCTTTCCGGTTCCGGATAATCCTTGGGATATTCTTCGGCAAAGGCGGCAATCAGTTTCCGTCCCACCATGCGAAGCCCCGACGTCGGATCCGTAATCGTCATTCCCGTCACATGACGGATCAGGCGGGTGAAATAGCGGATGCCCATCTGCCGGGCGAAGGTGGACTGAAAGCCCTCTTTTTCTATGAAACGGGAGCCGATGACCATGTCCGCCTGCTCTTTTGCAAGCCTCTCTGCCATCAACGGAAGAAAGGCCGGATCGTGCTGCCCGTCTCCGTCCACCTGGACAGCGACGTCATAATCGTTTTCCTTCGCATAGAGGTAGCCGGTCTGAACAGCGCCGCCGATGCCGAGGTTGACGGGCAGATCCAGAAAATGAATCTGATTCTGAAGAAGGAGATCCCGCGTCCCGTCCGTTGAGCAGTCGTTTACGACGATGTAGTCAAAGTCCGGCGCTTTTGCCTCGATTTCCCTGACGGTATGGACGATGGCCTCGCTCTCATTATAGCAGGGAACGATCACCAGTTTTTTCATGTTTCTTTTTCCTCCGCCGCATCAGGTCCGCGCCAGATGCAGCTTCAAATAGATTCCCCCGAGAAAGTTCATGAGCCTGCGGATGCGGACGCTGCGCTTCACCTCGCTATCGGTAAGTCCCAGCGCCCCTCTGTACTTTTCCACCAGCCGCCGGTGCTCGTCTATGTACCTTTCCCCCTCGCTGCCCCCCAGCACTTCGCCTGTATTGGAGTCTGTCCGCAGGCGGAAGTAGTTCAGCGGTTCATGAATAATATAAAGCATCCCGTTTACGGCCAGCTTTACGAAGAACTCATAATCGACGATGTAGGAAAAGGCCGGATCGATGCCGCCGTATTTTTTGTAAGCGGATGCCCGGATCAGGTTCGCCAGGGGCGCCCCCAGATAGTCCCGGGTGAAGAAGGAATGGCGGACAACTTCCTTTCCCTCCACCAGGCCGGATTTTCTGTACCGGCGGTAAAAGCCCTGGGGCTTTCCCTCCGTATCCAGAAACTCGGTATCGGACTGGACGAGGACGACCGTCGGATACTCCTCCATATAGCCCTCTTCCGTCTCCAGGATGGCGGGATCCAGAAGGTCGTCTGCACAGAGGAGCTTGATATATTCCCCGCGGCAGAGGGAAAGGCACCTGTTCCAGTTCCCTGCCATACCGAGGTTTTTCTCATTGTGGTAGAGCCAGATGGATCGTCCGCCGACAACCGCCGGCAGGTTGGAAAAATCGACTTCCGGCGCGCTGTTCGCCGGATCACAGATCTCCGGGCGCACATAGGAAACGGTCCTGTCCGCAAGGTCAAAAAATGCCGCCGCCTTCCCGGCCGCCACAGCCTCCTCTGCCGTCCTTCGGATCAGGGGGAGGGAATCGTCCTTTGAATTGTCATCGACCAGAATGAGTTCCACCTCGGAATAAGTCTGCCTGAGGACGGAATCCATCGTCTCCTGAAGCGTCGCGCTATTGTTGTAGACAGGGATGCAAACGCTGATCAGCGGTTTCTGCTTCATTATTCTTTCTCCTCAGAGGAAAGGGCTTTTTGGCGGGCGCTTTCTCTCTTCCCGGTTTCATGGAAAAGGGCGGCAAGGAGGACAAGGATTGCCAGCCCCATGGCAAGGATTGCTGCATAGGAGCCGCCCTGCATGTCCCATTTTTTCTCCATCAGGTAAGCCGCCGGAAGGATGACGCCGGCAGACAGGCAATTGGACAGCAGCAGCCAGCGGAAGGACCGGATGGCAATCAGGACGCCGCCTAAGAGCCAGGCAAAGGCCATCAGGGAGGCCACCAGAATGAGCGGCGTCAGGAGGCGGCTATAGGAGGCAATCTCCTCCCCGTAGAGGATGGCAAGCCCCCAGCGGCCGATCAGAAGTCCCGCAGCAGCCGCAGCAGCCGAAATGCCGAAAAGCCAGAGCAGGCATCTGGCCAGTGTCCGGCGAAAGCCCGAAAGATCTCCCCTGTCCATTTCTTCCGCAAACAGGGTGATGAAGGGGTTGAAGGCATAGATGGCAATCATCTGGATGACAGCGGTCGGCGTCGCGATGGAACCGTATACGCCCAGCTTGTAGCTTCCCAGCACCGGATCCATGAGAAGGCGCGGCGCCATGGGAACGAAAGTATTCAAAAGATAATAGAAAGCCAGTGGCAGGCACTCTTTGAGCAGGGCCTTCACCTCTTTTTTCTCCGCCCTTCCCGTCCGGTAAATCCTGCCCTTTCTCCCGTCGTAGAGAAAGACCGCCGCCATGCAGCAGAGTCCCATGACAAATATCGTAAGGGCGAGGTTGTCCGATGCCGCAAGAACTGCCGTGAAGAGGCCGATGGACAGGAGGCCCCGGAGCAGCATGGATTTCCCCGCGATGTCCACGCGCCAGGACTTCTGGAAGGCGGCGTAGTAGACATCCTCCACGGATTCCGAATAGCGGTAAAGAAAGAAAAGGACAATCGCCGCTCCCTTTTCCGCAGAAAACCCGGAGAGGAGGACATAGAGGATGCTGGAGGCCAGGGCCAGTCCCCCGGACACGCAGCGGCTCGAAAGATAGGCGTCAAAGCTGTACGCATTTCTCGTGTCGGACGCCTGGAAATTGTGCATGCCGAAATTTGCAATGGCAACGAAGACATTTCCCGCCGAAATGCAGAGGGCGAGAATCCCTGCCGCATCCACACCCGAAATCCGGACAACGAATGCGGTCATCAGCCACTGGCAGAAATAATAGAAAATACTGCCGGCAGTATTCCACATGACGGACGACCGCACGGAAAGCCTATTTTCACTTCTTTCCGTCATGTTTTTTCTCCAGTTTCTCCACGAAATAATCCAAAAGAAAGGCAAGGACAATATCCGCAGGAAGCGCAATAAGGGTATTGGCCATGGCACTCATACACCCGCCGGCTGCGGACAGGATCACCTGCTGAATCGGCCAGCCCAGAAGGTACATCTCATAGGATAATGAAAACAGGCGGAAATTCAAGGGCATCTGGGGAAGTCCCAGCGCCAGGGCCAGAACAGCGTATGGCAGGAGCAGCAGCATGCCGAAGGAAAAATACCCGAGCGGTGCAAGAGCAGTCAGCCAAGCTGCGCAGGCAATGCCGGCCAGGGGATTCAGGCGGATTTTTTCCCTGTACACGTAGCAGAGACATCCTTCAATGAAAAGCAGCGTCGGCCGGATGGCCATCCCAATGGACTCGTTTTTCAGTTCATAGAAATTGTAGAGAAAGGCAGCGCAGCAAAGAGCCCAGCCCAACAGCAGAAAGGCCTTTGAAACGCCGGAGTTGACGGCCTCCCCCCGCGCGGAAGGCCGCTTGTCCTTCCCCGTGAAAAGAAAGGCAATGGCCGTCACCAGCGCCAAAGTGATGTAGCAGAGGAATTCCACGGGCATGGTCCACAAGGGACCGTTTACGGTTCTGTAGGGAAGATTCGAAAAAACACCGGGAAGATTATGCGAAAGAAGCAGAACGGCATTCAGGAGATAGCGGCAGGTCTCCGGATCCGTGAAATAGGCTTTTGCAGGAAGCGCTGTCAATAGCGGTCCCAGCGCAAAGACGGATAGGAGGACGACGATGATGAGCCGGGGAAAGATCCGGCAGATCCGCTTCCACACGAAGGACCGGATCGTAATCGCCCGGTTCATGGACTTTGCCACATAGAGTCCGCTGAGGAAGAAAAAAATGCCCACCGAAAGGCCGCCGAAATTGACGTCTCCCTTCGTCACGCGGGAAAGAATATCCGCCCCGTTCCCCGTAATCGGATACGAATGGCAGAAAATGACCAGACAGGCGCAGAGGAACTTAAGAAAGTTGATATTGGAACTCTGAATATTCAGTTTTTCGGAAAGTCTGTTTTCCATGCGGGCCTTCCGCTTTCGTCTGTCACGAAATCAGGGATTTCACACTGCGGAAATTGGCCGCTCCTGCCCCGCAGATCGGGCAGACGAAGTCAGCCGGCAGCAAATCCCCCACAAACTCATAGCCACAGGTATCGCAGCGGAAAATCTTCTCGTCCTCTCCCGTGCTGTCCGCCCCGTAGCCTTCCGGCTTGATATGGGCGTGATAGTAGTCATAGGTCAGGCTGGGGGCGTCCGAAAGGACATCCATATCCTTGACGCGGACCACGAAAAGGGTATGCGTCTCCAGAGACAGCATGGACTCCGCCTCACAGGAGAGGTAGGCCTTCGTTCCCTTCGTGATAAAAAAAAGACCGTTCCCCGCCCGTTCACAGTCGGAGAAATCCTTAAACTTGTCAACGTCCTTCCCTGTCTGAAAGCCGAAGCGTTCAAATAGGGAAAAATCCGCCTCTGTGGAAAGGACGGAGAGGTTGCAGCGGCCGGTCCGAAGCAGCATATCATGCGTCAGATTCGACTGGTTTACCGCAAAGGCAATCCGGTTGGGACGGCTCGTCACCTGAAAGGCGGTATTCACGATACAGCCGTTGTCCCGTTCATTTTCCCTCGCCGTCAGGACGTAGAGCCCGTAGGTCAGGGTATCCATGGCTTTCTTGTTCATATTACGTGCCTCAATATCTCATCAAAAAATGCGTCCGGCAAGGCAGAATGGCGGTTTGCCCTGCCCCGTCAGTTCCCGGCTCCCGCCGTATTTCCGGCATCCGCCTGATTTTGCGCTGCTGCCGCAGCCTTGTCGGCAAGGGATATGACCTTGCGCGCCGCCTTCCGCCCGTTCGTCGTATCAGGGAAGGCTTCGGCCAGCTTCTGATAATAGGTGACGGCATTCGCGTAGTCTTCACTCTTCTCGTAGCACTGGGCCAGACGGTATAGAGCGTCTCCGTCCGAATAGCGCTCGTCCAATGCCAGCACGGCCAGATACTGGGTAATAGCCGTCGGATAATCACCGGAATTTCTGGCCGTCTCTCCGGCGTCAAAGGCCGCCTTTGCCGCAGCGGCATTGATGGTACCGGACACGCTGTCATAAGCCGCCTGACCGGAGGAATCGAGCACATCCCGGTTCACGGAAGCGAGGGCTGTCTTTACCGTTTCCGAATCGCCGTTTCCTGCTGCCGTTACAGCGGAAAGCAGGCTTTCATAGGATGTCTTGACATCAGACTGGCCTTCGTACTTGTCCAGCCGCGCCGTGAGATCCGCCACCTGCTGCTGCAGGGTGGTGACATCCGTCGCGGAGTTTGCCGCATTCTCATTGGCAGAAACCAGGGCATTGGCCGTATTCGTATTCTCCCGCTGCCGGACCTCCGGCACGATCAGGAAGATGCAGACAAGAAGGCCGATCACCATGCCGATGATGATATTGAGGATACCGCCTTTCGAAGCATCCAGGGCTTCAATGAAGGTCTGGCGCGGCATGACGACCGTATCGTTGCCGTCCTGAAAGGAGACCGCTTCCTTGTCCTTCCGGTCCCCCTTCTTTTTCCGCTTCTCGCTCCGCTCCCGCAGGACATCGTTTACCTCGTTCAGGTAGGATACCGTCAGGGGATTTCCCCCGTCGATCCGCATGGCGATGCGGAGTTCCTTTCGGGCATTCTCGTATTCGTCGTCCTGCATATAGAGGAGAGCCAGGAGGAGGCGGGCCTTGACCATCTTCGGCTGGTTCTTCAGAACCCGCTTCAGCTGAATGCGCGTCAGATCACGGCTGCCCTCGTAGCAGTATGTCAGGGCCTGATTGTACTTGCGGTTCGTTTCATCGAGCCGCTCCAGAAGGCCGGGGCCGTACTGAATCTCATGCAGATAGCGGTCAACATCGTTGTCCTCCGCCTGAAGGTTCTTGCTGATCACCCACTCGCGGATGGCAAGTACCGTCTCCCCCGTCTCGAAATAGACGAGGCCGAGGAGATTCCGGGCATCGGTATTCATCTTGTTGAAACGGAGGGCCGCCGTGAGCTTCGTAGCCGCCCCTGTCAGGTTCCGGACCTTCGCCAGCTCCAGGCCTTCATTGTAGCAGCGGTTTGAGCTTGCAATGATAGCTGTATAGAGGGAGTTGTCTGTCCCGCAGTTGGGGCAGATTCCCTGCTGATTTTCGAATTCGTAGTCGCAGACGTAGCACTTCATAAGGATCCGTCACTGCCTGCCGTCTGCAGGTGTATTCTTCTCTTCCGTCAGTTTCTTCATGATGTCAATCATGTCCGTCAGGTCGGACCGACGGATGACATCCGCTGCGTCCTCTACCTCCATGGCGGGCTTGAATCGTTTCAGTTCTTCTTCAAAATCGATCATAATACATCCTTTGAAAAGGCGCCCGGAAGCAGGTCTCCGAGCGTCGTCTCCGTATAGCCTTTCCGGTTTTCATTCATGATGATAATAGGAAATTCCGGTCCGCAAAACTCCGAGAGAGCCTGCCGGCACATGCCGCAGGGAGCGCAGAAAACGACAGCCTCTCCCTTTCCTCCGCAGAGCGCCAGAGCAGCGAGATCACGCGTGTGTCCCTCCGATACCGCTTTGAACAGGGCTACCCGTTCCGCGCAGATGCCCACCGGATACGAGGCGTTCTCGAGATTGGCTCCCCGAAAAACAGTTCCGTCATCGCAGAGGATGGCGGCTCCGACAGCGAAGCCGGAATAGGGGGAATAGGAAGCCTTCCGGGCGGAAAGTGCCTGAGTCAGTAGATTTTCAATCTGTTCAGACGAAAGTTTTTTCATTAGTCATAAAAAAATATATCAGAGTATGTCCCCGTACTTTTGGATCGCGTCCTTCACGACGCGCGACGTACCGAGCCGGTCTGCCCCGGCCGTCAGAAAGTCCTTTGCTGCAGCGATGTCAGGGATGCCGCCGGACGCCTTCACCCGCTTGCCGTTTTTCATGTGTGCCTTCAGGAGCTTCACATCATCAAGCGTCGCTCCGCCGGTGGAAAAGCCGGTCGAGGTCTTGATGAAGTCGGCATAGGAAGTCGAAACGACCTCGCACATGCGCTCCTTTTCGTATTCAGAAAGCAGGCAGGTCTCGATGATGACCTTCAAAATGTGGCCGGACACGGCATTCCCGACAATATTGATCTCATGCAGGATGTCCCCGAAGCGGCCGGCCTTGGCCGAACCCACATTGATCACCATGTCGATCTCGTCCGCCCCGTTCTTCACGGCGTCGTAGGCTTCGAAGGCCTTCGACTCCGTCGTCGCATAGCCGTTGGGAAAGCCGATGACCGTACAGACAGCCACCCGTTTCCGCCCGGTGCTTTCATAGGCGTTGCGGATATAGTCCGAAGCCTGCCGCACATAGGACGGCGGAATGCAGACGGACGCCGTACCGAAGTACATCGCTTCGTCGCAGAGGCGGGCGATTTCTTCCCACGAAGCATCCTGCCGGAGCAGGGTGTGGTCGACTTTCGAAAGGATCTCAGAAACTTCAGCGGGGACAACAGCCATTTCAATCTCCGATCTTTTTGAGGCGGGCAAGGACGTCCGCCATCATGTCTTCGTACTTCTTCTGCTTTTCCTTCTCGGCAGCGACCTTGTCGGCCGGGGCCTTAGAAAGGAACTTCTCGTTCGAAAGCATGCCTTTCGAGCGCGCAAGTTCGCTTTCGAGGCGGGCCTTCTCCTTTTCAAGCCGCTCCCGCTCTTTCGCCATGTCGACGAGCTCGGACAGGGGCAGGTAGGCCGTGGCTCCGGGGATGACCGCGGAAACGCAATTTGCTACATCCGGCACCTTCTTTTCGTCCGTGAAAACCTCCACGTCCGTGAAGCCTGCCAGGGTCGAATAGACGGCCGTATTGTCCTTGAAGGTCTTCCGCAGGGCGGCGTTTGCAGAAACGATATAGACTTTCGCCTTCTTCGCCGGCGGAACGTCCATCTCGGTCTTCAGATTCCGCACGCCCCGGACCAGGTCCATGATATGACCGATGGCCTTCTCTTCTTTCGGGAAGGAGAGGGACTTCTTGTAGACAGGCCAGGAGGAAATCATGATGGACTCCTCCTCGGGATGCAGGGTGCAGTAGATTTCTTCCGTGATGAAGGGCATAAAGGGATGAAGCATCTTCAGGGCCCGGGAAAGCACGCACTTCAATGTAAAGAGGGCCGCATTCTTCGAGGTCTCTCCCATATGGCCCCAAATCCGGGGCTTTACAAGCTCGATATACCAGTCGCAGAACTCGTCCCAGAGGAAGTCATAGACCTTCTGTACGGCGATGCCCAGCTCGAACTTGTCGAGGTTTTCCGTGACCTCTTTTGCCAGGGTGTTGACCCGGCTGATGATCCACTTGTCCTCGACGCCGAAGTCTTTGTCATCCGGATAAGGAAGGTCTCCGTCCGGCAGATTCATCATGATGAAACGGGAGGCGTTCCAGACCTTGTTCGCAAAATTCCGGGAATTCTCGACCCGCTCCCAGTAGAAACGCATGTCGTTGCCGGGCGCGTTTCCGGTGATGAGAGTCAGCCGCAGGGCGTCGGCTCCGTATTTATCTATGACTTCAAGGGGGTCAATGCCGTTGCCCAGGGACTTACTCATCTTCCGTCCCTGGTCGTCGCGGACCAGGCCGTGGAAGAGAACCGTGTGGAAGGGGGCTTCTCCCATCTGCTCATAGCCGGAGAAGATCATCCGGATGACCCAGAAGAAGATAATGTCATAGCCCGTGACCAGGACATCCGTCGGATAGAAGTACTTGAGTTCCTTCGTCTTCTTGGGCCACCCTAATGTAGAGAAGGGCCAGAGGGCCGAAGAAAACCAGGTATCGAGGGTATCCGGGTCCTGGGTGAAGCGCCTGCCGCCGCACTTGGGGCAGACCTTCGGCATTTCGCGGGCAACGACCATTTCTCCGCAGTCGTCGCAATAGTAAGCGGGGATCCGGTGGCCCCACCAGAGCTGGCGGGAAATGCACCAATCCCTTATATTGTCGGTCCAGTTGAAGTAATTCTTCTCCATCCGCTTGGGAAGGAGCTTGATTTCGCCGGTCTTTACGGCCTTGACGGCGGGTTTTATCAGCTCGTCCATCTTCACGAACCACTGGTCTTTCACCATGGGTTCGATGGTGGTCCCGCACCGGTCGTGGGTGCCGACATTGTGGGTCAGATCCTCGATTTTGACGAGGAGGCCCATCTCGTCGAGTTCCTTGACGATGGCCTTTCTTGCCTCGTAGCGGTCCATGCCCTGATATTTGCCGCCGTTTTCATTGATGGTGGCGTCGTCGTTTAAGATATTGATAACGGGCAGGTCATGGCGCTTCCCGACCTCGAAGTCGTTGGGGTCGTGGGCCGGGGTAATCTTTACGACACCGGTCCCCTCTTCCATGTCCGCGTGCTCATCAGCGACGATGGGGATGGGGCGGTTCACGATCGGAAGCATGACTTTCTTGCCGATCAGATCCTTATAGCGGGGATCCTCCGGGTTTACCGCTACAGCCGTATCGCCCAGCATGGTCTCAGGCCGGGTCGTCGCAAATTCGAGGAAGCGGGTCTTTGAAACCTTGCCATTGTCCTCGATCAGGGGATACTTGATATGCCAGAAATGGGAAGCCTGCTCCTGGTACTCGACTTCCGCATCCGAAATGGAGGTCTTGCAGTGGGGGCACCAGTTGACCATCCGCTTGCCCTTGTAGATATAGCCCTTCTTGTAGAGGCCGATGAAGGTAGTGAGGACGGCGTCACTGCAGCCCTCGTCCATCGTGAAGCGTTCCCTCTGCCAGTCGGCAGAAGAGCCCAGCTTCTTCAGCTGCTTAATGATACGGCCGCCGTACTCTTCCCGCCAGTCCCAGCACTTCTCGAGGAAACCTTCCCGGCCGAGCTCGTGCTTATCTATGCCCTGATCCTTCAGGGTATTCGTAACCTTGACCTCTGTCGCAATGGAAGCGTGATCCGTACCCGGCTGCCAGAGAACCTGATACCCTTCCATCCGCTTGTAGCGGGCCAGGATATCCTGCATGGTATTGTCCAGGGCATGTCCCATATGCAGTTGTCCCGTGATATTCGGGGGCGGCATGACAATGGAGAAAGCCTTTTTCTTCTCATCTACTTCCGCGTGGAAATAGCCGTTCTTCTCCCACTTCTTGTACAGGCGGTCTTCAATCTCCGCCGGATCATAGGTCTTCTTCAGTTCCTTCAAAGGAAACTCCTTCCAATAGTACTTGTCTCAGTCCTTGCCCGGACGCTCTTTCCGCACCTTCAGCGTGTCAATCTTGAACTCCATAAGGGGCAGGAGGTAGGAAGGCATCTTTCGGCTGCCCAGTTCCCAGTCCTGCACCGTACGGTAAGGAATTCCGAAGTACTCGCAAAATTCACGCCGGTTCATGCCCGTCTTGTGCCGCAGACGGACGAGATCGTCTTTTTCAGACATATGTTCCTCCTTTAAATACCACACACCCTGTGGCAATTGTCGCAAAAAGGACTATCCCGGATATTTTAGGGGTGGGCTGGGGTTTTGTAAAGGTTTTTAACGCAATTCGTATATTTTTCGAATTTTCACACAAAATATTGTGCCCACACTGCGTACATTTTGACCGGCGGAAGGGAGTGAGCGGAAATTTTCCCGAAGCTATGGTTTCTTCCCGGCCAAGATGGTAAACTGAATCCGTTTATGACGATCCGCCTTTCAATGGAGAAAACAGTGTCACAGAAAAGCATTATTCTGAAGCGCCATGCCAAGCGGGCGTTTGAAATACTTACCCGACAGGGGCCGAAAGCCTTTTTCAAAAAGTTGCAGCTCTATTTTGCCTCCCGCCGGGATATTCCGCCTGCTCCGAATGCGGAAGAAAAAATCTCCTTCCGGGAACTCGACGAAACGCCCCTCTCTGCTCCCGGCAGCCTGGCCGTCCACCTGCACCTCTATTACGACGACCTCGCGCCGGAGTTTGCCGCCTCCCTGAAGAATATTCCCATTCCCTTTGACCTCTATATTTCCGTCCGCTCTGACCTTTCAGAGGAGCGGATGGCTGAGCTTGCCGCGCTTTTCGGACAGGCTGCAGGAACCGGCAGAGCTGCAGGGAATGAATCCGGCGCCGGGACGCCTGCCGCAGGCAAAGTCACCATCCGCCGGTCCGAAAACCGTGGGCGGGACATTGCTCCCATGTATGTCCTCTTCGGGAAGGAGCTCTCCTCTTATGACTTCGTGCTTCACATGCATTCAAAGAAGTCCCTCTATACCGGCTCCGAGCAGATGGGCTGGCGCCAGTACTCTGTCAGCAGCCTGATTGGAAGCCCGGATGCGGCATCCCGCCTCCTGAAGCTCATAGCCGGGCATCCGGATATCGGCCTCGTCTATCCGAAACGGTATCCCGGCATGGTGCCGGAGGCCTACGGGTGGCTTGCCAATGAAAAAAAAGGAAAGGAGTTTCTCGACTCCCTGGGGATTCCCTTCCGGAACACGATTTTTCTCTACCCTGCCGGAAGCTTCTTCCTCGTCCGGAACGCCGCCATCCGGCAGATCTGGGACCGGAAGCTTTCCTACCTGGATTTCGACGAAGAAAAGGGACAGACGGACGGAACCCTGGCCCATGTCCTGGAACGGGCAATTTCCCGGGTGGCAGCAGCAAACGGTTTCCGGGACGCCATCGCAGACGCTTCCGATGAAAGCTTCCACATCGGCGCAGACAGGGATACCTTTGCCCCGGTTTTCCGCAGAGATCCGGAATATCTCGATGCCGAGCTTATGAGCGCAGACGTCGTCTCCTTTGACGTCTTTGACACCCTGCTGACAAGGAAGTACTTGGAGCCCTCCGACCTGTTTGCTGCAATTCCTGCAGCTTGCGGCTTTTCAAAAATTGCCTCCGAAGACTTCCGAAAAATCCGCATGGAAGCAGAGGGAGAGGCAATGCGGCAGAAAAAGGCCTTTTGCTCCCTTTCAGACATCTATGACACCCTGCAAGGCCTCCTGCATTTGAGCGCAGGAGAACGGGACGCCCTCGAAAATGCAGAGCTTGCCCTGGAAAAGGACACCCTTCTTCCGCGAAGGGACATGGCAGCCCTCTTCCGCGCGCTCGCTGATGCGGGGAAAAATATTATTCTGGTAAGCGACATGTACCTGCCCCGGTCCTTCTATGAAGACGTCTTGAAAGAAAACGGGCTCGAAGGCTATGAAAGACTCTATCTCTCCTGCGAAGAAGGCCTGCGCAAGGACGACGGCAGCCTTTGGGAGAAGGTGTACGCCGACTTTCCCGACCGGGTTCTGATTCATGTGGGTGACAACCAGCGGTCTGACTGGCAGGTTCTTTCCGACCGGGGCGGCCGCCCCCTGTGGATCATGAGTCCTGCTGCAGAAGCGCAGATTGCAGGCATTGACGCCCTATCCGCTGCATTGAGCAGAAACGCCCCCTCCCTGATCCGGGGACTCTTCCGGAACGGAGGGCTTTTCAACTCCCCCTTCGCCCTTTCCAAAGACGGCCAGGCCAGGTTGACGGATTCCTATGCCATGGGCTATTCGGTTTTCGGCCCCCTCTTCTATGAGTACATGGCCTGGCTGCAGGAAAACACGCCAAAAGATGCTGTTCTGGCCTTTCTTGCCAGAGAGGGCTACCTGTTTGAACAGATCTATGAACTCTTTGCAGGAACCGCCGCAAAAGACCACCTTTACCTGCTGACCTCCCGCCGGGCCGTGTCCGTGGCTGCCGCCCGGTCTGAGGAGGACATCCGGGAAATTCTCCGCCGGGCCTACGACGGCACGCTCAAAAATCTGCTGGAATCCCGTCTGGGCGCCTCTCCCGCCCTGGCAGCCGGTGTTCCCGACCGGCAGGTGCATATTGCAGATCCTGCTTCAGGGGAAAAGGATGATTACGACAAAGTCATGAACGCAATAGCCCCCCTGCTGCCGGAACTCATCAAAAATGCCGCAGAGGAAAGGGAGACCTATCTCTCCTATCTGGACTCCGTCCTTCCGGAAGAAAAGAGAAAAAAAGCTGTCCTCGTCGACATCGGCTATTCCGGCACTATCCAGTATCATATGGCAAAGCTTTTGCAGGAGCCGGTCAAGGCCGCCTACCTGGCCGTTTTCGACCTGAACCCGGGGCTTCCCCGGCTGGGCTGCGAGGTCTTTGCCATGTACGGGAAAGAAAAATCCCCATTTGCGGACAGCATCAAAAAAACGCTGCTCTTTCTCGAATGCGCGCTCTCGGCTCCATATGGGCAGCTCCTGCGCTTTGAAAAAAACGGGCAGCCTGACTACCGGAACGACGCTCTCCCTTCAGATGGCATCCGCTTCCTGCAGGACGGAATCCTTTCCTACTGCAGGGACCGGGCATCGGCAGAAAACCTTTCCGGGCAGCAGTCTGTGCCGGAAAGCCGTGCCTTCATGGAAGAGACCTACACCGAGCTGCTTGTGAATCACAACTATCTCAAAAGAGAGACGGCCTCCCTTTTTACCGTGGAAGACCGCTACAGTCAGGATACCTGCCTGCATCTGAATCCGGATACCCACCAGTGGGAAATCTGACCGGACGCCCGGGGCAGGCTTTCCAATCCTTCTTTTCGGGCAGACGAAAGGCGGCGCCATCCGGTGCCGCCTTTTCATATGTTCAGGGGCCTGCCAAAATCCGGCAGACTTTCTTTTTCAAAAAAAACGGGAAGGTACCGCTTCAGCGCAGGGAAATCAGCGTGCCCTGCTCGCTTCCTATGGCCTTCTGCTCGGGGATGAGCTTTGCCACAAGGACTTTCCTGACGGCGGAATCGCCGATGAAATCTATGGCTGCCCGGATCTTCGGCTCCATGGTTCCCCGACCGAATTCTCCTGCTGCCAGATATTTTTTTGCATCCTCTACCGACATATAATCGAGGGGCTTTTCATCCTCTTTCCCGAAGGACAGGCAGACCTTGTCCACTCCCGTCAGGAAGATGAGCATGTCTGCGGAAATAAGCTCGGCCAGGCGGCCGGCTGCCGTATCCTTTTCAATGACGGCAGAAGCTCCCTTGAGACGGTTCTCCTGGGTAAGCACCGGGATGCCGCCGCCCCCGCAGGCAATGACAACCTGGTCTGCAGCAAGCAGGGCTTCGATCGCGTCGATTTCCACGATATCGATGGGCTGCGGCGTCGCAACGACACGGCGGAAACCGGCAGCGCCGCTTTCGGAAGGAAGCTCCTTTCCTGCCGCATCCACAGGCGTCACGTGATTGCCCTTCTTCTCCTCGGCATCGGCTTCTTCCCGGCTCATAATACGGCCGATGATCTTCGAGGGGCGGTAAAAGGCCTCGTCATAGGGATCCACCGTGACCTGTGTCAGGATGGTGGAAACCGTCTTTGAAATGCCGCGGGACAAAAGCTCCGTCCGAATGGCATTCTGCAGGTCATAGCCAATGTAGCCCTGGGACATGGCGGAAGCCACGCTCATGGGCGTCGCCGTGTACTCGGGGTTTGATGCGCCGAATTCGTTCATGGCGGCATGGATCATGGAGACCTGGGGACCGTTCGAGTGGGTGATCACCACCTCATAGTCCTGCTCAATGAAGTCACAGATTTTCGCTGCGGATTTCTTTGCCGCTTCCTGCTGCTCAGGAAGTGTCGTTCCAAGGGCTTCATGGCCGAGGGCCAGTACAATTCTCTTCTTTTTCATAAGTTTTCGTCTCCTCCAGGCAACTGTTCTGATGATCTGAAAGGCAGTCCGCCCATACAGGCTGCCACCGGCATACTTTTTTCAGACTCTGTTCTTTCCCGCCAGAAAATTCCGGATATTTGCGATACTATCCTTAGAAGCAACGGCCTGACCGCGCATGACATAATATTTGTCATCGTCGATCATCTGCAGCATCAGGGCCGCATACTTCGGATCGAGCTGGGTTCCGGAGGAATCCGTGATGATCTTCCGGATCTCCTCCTGGGGCATGGCCTTCCGGTAGGACCGGTTCGACGCCATGGCGTCGTAGGCATCGGCAACAGCAATGATACGGGCTTCCTCCGGAATGCTCTCTCCGATCATGCCGTAGGGATAGCCGGAGCCGTCGTAGTGCTCGTGGTGGTAGAGGGCGCCGATCCGGATGCGGGGAATTTCCGTGACGGGCTCGAGGATTTCCCCGCCCATCTCCGGATGTTCGCGAACCTTCTGGTATTCCTCGTCTGTCAGCTTCTCTGTTTTCCGCAGGATGACGCCGGGCACACCGATCTTTCCGACGTCGTGCACCATGCCGAGATAGTAGATGTTTTTCTGAAAGCGGGCATCTTTGCCTGCCCGCCGGGCAAGCTCCCGCGAATAGAGGGCAACGCGGATGGAATGTCCCTGGGTGTAGGGATCCTTGGCATCGATGGCAGATACGAGCGTCGTGATGAGCTGGTCCGTCAGCATGTCCGCGTGCTTCTGCTCCTTTCGGAGCTTCATGTTTGAGATGATGAGAATAATAGTAACGGAGATCAGCGCAGCAGCGATGATTGCCGCGATGATGATTCTGTCCATGGCAGCCTCCCGACTTTCTCCCGGTCACGACTCTTTTGATTATGCCACAAAAAGGACGGCTTGAAAACAGAAAACGGGGGATGACCGCCTTCGGATGCTCTTTCCCGCGCACATGAAAACAGGCTGCGGCAAACAGCCGCAGCCCATAGGGTTTTAGGAGGTGAGACAATTTTTCTTTTTCCCGCGCTGATCAGGCGCGAAGCATAAGACTGAAGCGATTACCACTAGGTCATTCGCCCACCAACGAATTAATTCGTCGTGGGAGATGACTTTTGGCGCTGTAATCACATTATTCTTCGAAAAGGGCTGTAGAAAGATACCGGTCACCGGAATCGGGCAGCAGGGTGACAATCGTCTTTCCTGCATTCTCCGGACGCTTTGCAATATCTACAGCTGCCTTAACGGCTGCGCCGGAAGATATGCCGACAAGAACGCCGGCCTTCTTTCCGACGAGACGCGCATAGGTAAAGGCATCGTCATCCGAAATCGGGAGAATTTCATCATAAATCTTTGTATTCAGCACATCGGGAACGAAACCGGCGCCGATTCCCTGGATCTTGTGCGCCCCGGCATGGCCTTCCGAAAGAACCGGAGAAGAAGCGGGCTCAACGGCAATGACTTTGACTGCCGGATTCTGCTCCTTTAAGTACTCGCCGGTTCCCGTCAGGGTTCCTCCTGTACCGACGCCGGCAATGAAGAAGTCGACCTTGCCATCCGTATCCTTCCAAACTTCAGGGCCCGTCGTAGCCTTGTGGTAGGCAGGGTTCGCAGGGTTTACGAACTGGCCGGGGATGAAGGAATCCGGAATCTCCTTTGCGAGTTCATCGGCTTTTGCAATGGCTCCCTTCATGCCCTTGGCGCCTTCTGTCAACACGAGCTCTGCCCCGTACTGCTTCATGAGCTTGCGGCGCTCAACGGACATGGTCTCCGGCATTACGATGATAATGCGGTAGCCGCGCGCTGCCGCTACAGAGGCCAGGCCGATGCCGGTGTTGCCGGAGGTGGGCTCGATAATCGTAGCGCCGGGCTTCAGTTTTCCGGATTTCTCTGCGTCATCCAGCATGCCCTTGGCAATACGGTCCTTGACAGAGCCTGTCGGGTTGAAATACTCAAGCTTGGCAAGAATCTTGGCATTCAGTCCAAGTTCCTGCTCGATGCCGGTAAGTTCCAGGAGGGGCGTCCCTCCGATCAGCTGGTCTGCAGATGTGTAGATGCGTGACATAATAATCATCCTTTCTTATATACTTCGGATTACAGGAAGCCAGGCCCCCTCATAAGCCGCAAGCATTTGCCAACCATTATAGCATTCCCGGACTCCCTTCCAAAGGCCGGGAAAATATTCTTCCGGACACGATTTTAAAAAGCATATATTCAACTTTGAAAATCGTGTCAAATTAAACCGCTGCGAAGCCCTTCTCCAGATCCTCTATTATATCATCAATGTTTTCAATACCAATGGAGAGGCGAATGGTATTGGGCTTGATGCCCTGCTCAGCCAGTTCCTCGGGAGAAAGCTCGGCATGGGTAGTCGTATACGGATGAATGACCAGAGACTTCACGTCAGCGACATTTGCGAGCAGGGAGAAAAGCTCCAGATGATCGATGAAGGCAAAGGCCTCTTTCTGTCCGCCCTTGATCTCAAAGGTGAAAATTGACGCGCCGCCGTTCGGGAAGTACTTCTGATAGAGGGCGTGATCCGGATGGTCAGGCAGGGACGGATGGTTGACATGTTCTACCTTCGGATGCTTTGCAAGGAACTCAACAACCTTCTTCGTGTTTTCCGCATGCCGCTCGAGGCGGAGGGACAGGGTTTCCGTGCCCTGCAGAAGGAGGAAGGCGGAAAGGGGCGAAAGGGTTGCTCCTTCATCACGGAGAAGAATGGCCCGCACATAGGTGGCAAATGCTGCAGGGCCTGCTGCATCCACAAAGGAGATGCCGTGGTAGGACTCGTTCGGAGCGGAGAACTGGGGATAATCCTTCCAGTCGAAGTTGCCGCCGTCAACGATGACGCCGCCGAGTGTCGTGCCGTGGCCGCCGATGAACTTCGTTGCGGAGTGGACGACGATGTTTGCGCCATGCTCCAGCGGGCGGAAGTAGTAAGGTGTCCCGAAAGTATTGTCAACTACGACGGGAAGACCGTGCTTGTGGGCGATTCCGGAAATCGCATCGATGTCCGGAATATCGGAGTTGGGGTTGCCCAGGGTTTCAAGATATACCAGCTTGGTATTGGGTTTGATTGCTGCCTCCACCTCACTGAGATTGTGGGCGTCGACGAAGGTCGTCTCAATGCCGAAGTCCTTCAGCGTCAGCTTCAGGAGATTGTAGGAACCGCCATAGATGGTCTTCTGGGCTACGACATGGTCGCCGGCCTTAGCCAGTGCCGTGATGGCGTAGGTCACTGCTGCTGCGCCGGAAGCTACGGCCAGGCCTGCGACACCGCCCTCAAGGGCTGCGATTCTCTTTTCAAAGACATCCACGGTGGAGTTTGTCAGCCGCCCGTAGATATTGCCCGCATCCTTCAGGCCGAAGCGGTCTGCCGCGTGCTGGGAATTGTGGAAGACGTAGGACGTCGTCTGGTAAATGGGAACCGCCCGGGAATCGGTAACGGGATCTGCCTGCTCCTGCCCTACGTGTACCTGCTTGGTTTCAAACTTGTATTCGCTCATGTTTTTGTCCTCCTGTAATAACCCTTTGTTTTTGTAGGTTGAATGCATATTAATTCTTTAAACCCATTTTGTCAATAGGTTTTTCTTGATTTTTTTGAAATGCCGTATTATAGTAGGTTTCAAGAAGATATAACGGCTTCTTTGCATGGGCAAAACCCTATTCTCCCCCGTGTTATTGCGTCTTGGTGGGCGATAATTCCTACAAAAGAGTAGGGTTTCGGATGATTGAAAAAGATGCCTGGAAATGAAATAGAAATTTTCGGAGGAATTCATTATGAAGATATCTACCAAAGGCCGCTACGCCATGCGCGTGATGGTTGACCTGGCCCTGCACAATACCGGCGACTGGATCCGCCTGCAGGACATCGCCGACCGCCAGGGTATTTCGGAAAAGTATCTGGAGGCGATTGTGAAAAACCTGGTCACTGCGAATCTTCTCGAGGGAAAACGGGGAAAGAACGGGGGCTACCGCCTACTGAGGGAGCCCGCCGTCTATACCGTATGGGACATTCTCTCCGTCACGGAAACCGGAGAATTGGCCCCCGTTGCCTGCCTGGAAGAAGGGGCGGCAGACTGCCCGAAGAAGGACGTCTGTCCCACCATCGCCATGTGGCGGGACTTCGGGAATATGGAGCGCGATTACTTTTCAAAAATCACGATCCAGGATCTCGTCGACCGGGCCGCAGCTGCCGCCGCAGCCGAAAATGCGACCACCGGAGAAGAAGCAGACCGCTTCCTCTCCCAGCTGTCGGCCGGGCTATGAATCTGACCGAACCTGTGAATTATTCCACCCCATGCAGGCGGATCTCTTCAGAAATCCACCTGCATGGGGCTTTTTTGCTGAATAGAGGCAAAAGAAATCCTGCGGCGGGCGTCCCCGTCACAGGATTATCGGATACCGGAATTTGTGGAAAAGGAAATGGATGTGAAGCATAGAAATGGTGACGGAAAGAATCGCGCAGTCGGCATCACCGCCCGGTACGGGATGCAACTTTTCTGTCCCAGCCTCCCTGAAAGATGAGATGAATTATAGAAATTTTCGGACATTTCGGCAAGAAACAGGCGGGCAAATTCAAACGAAATGAGGCGAAAGGCATTTTTTTATTGGTTTCCGCCTTACAGAAAATACAAGGTCTTGGCGGAAACGTTTGCAGTTTCATCCGTCCCGCCGCACTGGTTTTCACCAGGCAGAACGCTTCCGACGATTCCGATATTTTTGCCAAACGGCAATGCCTGCATGTAAAACCGCTTTCATTGTACAAAAGAGCATTATCGACTATTTTTCTTCTTTCTTCTCCTTTCCCGCCTGCCGCGGGCGCCCTCCGCACGCCGCAAGAGAGAATTCTTTCGCCTTTTCCCTCTTTATTCTCCTTCCCCCCGGAATCCGGAACACGCCTGCCTCAGAAAAAAAGAAAAAGAAATGTTTTAAACCGGTTCTTTTCCCGTGTATAATAGATACCGATTCAGCCGGTCGGGCGGCCGCGGTCAGAAAAGAAAGCAGGGCGCCCATTATTCATAAAAGAGGGGAATTGAAATGGGTGAAAAAGCCAAAGTATACTTCACGGACTTCCGGACACAGATCGGCGTATCGCTCCCGGAAAAGCTGCAGAAACTGATCCGCCGCGCCGGTATCGGAGAAATCGACATGGATGGCAAGTTCGTCGCCATCAAAATGCACTTCGGCGAGCTCGGAAATCTGGCCTTCCTGCGCCCCAACTACGCAAAGGCCGTCGCTGACGTCGTAAAGGAACAGGGCGGGCGCCCCTTCCTCACGGATTGCAATACCCTGTATCCGGGCAGCCGGAAAAACGCCCTCGACCACCTGACCTGCGCGGAAATCAACGGTTTCAATACCATCACGACCGGCTGCCACGTCATTATCGCTGACGGCCTCCGGGGCACGGACGAGGTCGAAGTCCCCATTCGGAACGGGGAATATTTCAAGACGGCCCTGATCGGCACCGCTGTCATGGACGCAGATGTCTTCATCTCCCTCACCCACTTCAAGGGGCACGAGGAGGCCGGGTTCGGCGGAACCATCAAGAATATCGGCATGGGCTGCGGCAGCCGTGCAGGCAAGATGATGCAGCACAATGACGGCAAGCCCCACGTGGACGAATCCCTCTGCCGGAAATGTCACCGGTGCGCGAAAGAATGCGGCTCGGATGCCATTGACTACGAGCGTGGCGTCGCCCACATCAATCAGGACATCTGCAAGGGCTGCGGCCGCTGCATCGGGGCCTGCGCCTTTGATGCGATTTCCAACAATAATGAAAACGCCGCTGAAATCCTCGGCTGCAAGATGGCAGAATATACCCAGGCCGTGTGCGACGGCCGCCCCTGCTTCCACATCAGCCTGATTCAGGATGTATCACCGAACTGCGATTGTCACGGAGAAAACGACGCCCCCATCCTGCCCGACGTCGGCATGCTCGCTTCCTTTGATCCCGTCGCCCTCGATCAGGCCTGCGTTGACCTCTGCGAGAAACAGGAGCCGATCCGCAATTCCCAGCTCGGCGACAACCTTGCAAAGCCCGATTGGCACCACTACCACGAGCACTTCAAGGACTCAAATCCGAACGTAGCCTGGAAGGAAACACTCGAACACGGAGAAAAGATCGGACTCGGCACCCGGGAATACGAACTCATTACCATGTGAGAAATGTGCAAAGGGGCACCGCAGGCGGGTGCCCTTTTTGTTGCCTTTGCAACTGCAAACAAACCTGCAGAAATGCTAGGATATTTTATTATTTTAGAAAATATGCCTGCGGCTGACCAGGGAACCGGGCCGCGTGTGAATGCCTATGTCAAAAGTCTGGGAAATTATACTGGAATCCTTCTGGCCACTCTTCTCAAAAGGGCTCCTCGTGACGATTCCGCTGACGGCCATCTCCTTTGCGGCCGCCCTGGTGATTGCGGTCATCGTCGCCCTGATCCAGTACGCAAAGGTACCGGTGCTCCGGCAGATTGCCCGTTTTTACATCTGGATCATCCGGGGAACGCCTCTTCTCGTCCAGCTCTTCATCGTCTTCTACGGGCTGCCGGGCCTGGGTTTTCACGTCAACGCCTTCTGGGCTGCCGTTTTCGTCTTTTCTTTCTGTGAAGGCGCCTACTGCGCGGAAACGATCCGGGGAGCGCTGGAATCCGTTCCCTACGGGCAGATGGATGCGGCCTACAGTGTGGGGATGAATTTCAATCAGGCCATGCGGCGGATCGTCCTGCCCCAGGCCTTTCGGAATGCCTTTCCGGCCCTCATGAACAGTCTCATCTCCATGGTCAAGGACACTTCCCTGGCAGCAAATATTACCGTTCAGGAAATGTTCATGACCGGCCAAAGGATTGCCGGCAGGACCTACCAGTTCCTGGCCATCTACATAGAGGTTGCTTTCATCTACCTAATGTTCTGCACGATTCTTTCCTTTGTACAGAAAAAACTGGAAAAAGTTCTCGGCCGCTACGAAAACGAACGGCCGCTGTAAGCAGGAATACGGGAGATATCCATCCGGGAAAAAATATTTCTCCGACTCCCTCTTGTTCGGACCGGAAAATTGAAAAAGGAGGCACACATCATGAAACAAATGAAAAGACTCGCAGCGCTTCTCCTTGCCACAGCCACGGCTTTCTCCCTGGCCGCCTGCGGCAGTACCGGCAGCAAGTCGGCTGAAAGCAGTTCAGACAGCAAATCAGCGGCAAATGATACTGCCCTCGCCGACATTCAGAAGGCCGGCAAGATTCGTATCGGTCTCGAGGGAGATTGGCAGCCCTTCTCCTACCACGACAAGGATGACCAGCTCGTAGGCTACGATGTGGAAGTCGCTCAGAATATCGCAAAAGAACTCGGCGTCGAAGCGGACATCACGGAAGCCCCCTGGGACGGCCTTCTGACCGGTCTTTCCACCGGCGTCTATGACATCGTCGTAAACGGCGTCGATGTGACGCCGGAGAGGCAGGAAACCTTCGACTTCTCGGATCCCTACGCTTACGACCACATCGATCTCGTCGTAAAAAAAGAGAATACGGACATCACATCCTTCGACGACCTATCCGGCCGCACCTCTGCCAACTCCACCGGTTCCACCTACGCGGAGATCGGCGAGCAGTACGGAGCCACGGTGTCGAATGTTCCTACCCTGGCCGAGACCATGGAGCTCGTCTTAAACGGCACCGTTGACGCCACTGTCAACGCCGAGACCTCTATCCAGGACTACCTCAACACCACAGGGGAAACGGACTTAAAGATTGTCGCAAAGCTCGATGACGTCACAAGCTACGCCATTCCCATCAAAAAGGGCAATGATTCTCTCCGTGAGGCCATCAACGACGCCCTGCAGAAGATGCGGAACGACGGCACCCTCGCGGAGCTCTCGCAGAAGTATTTCGGAGCGGATCTGACCGACAAATAACTCATTATTGATTTCTGAAAAGCATCACTATTTCGTAGAATGAGAGAGTTGCAAACGCAGCTCTCTTTTTTTGCGGAACTGCCCTTTTACCTCCAGATCCCTCTGGCGATCCGCACCTTGTAGTACATGCTGTTTTCCATGGCAAGCACCTTTTCCATGGGCACCGGCTTGAAGACCGGCATCTTCATCTTGACCTTGATCCAGGTGACGGAATAGACAAAGAGGATGGCAAAGATGATACCTGTCACAATGAAGATATTTGCCCGTTCCACCGGATCCGTGCTGATATTGATGACCATGTAAGTCGTTCCTGCGATGGCAATGAGCGGCAGGACAGGTCCGAAGGGCACCTTGAAGTTCCGCGGGGCATGGGGCAGGCGGTGACGGAAGACCAGAAGGTCGATGTGGGCGCAGATATAAGACAGCATCCAGAAGACGGATCCCACGAGGATCAGGAACTCAATCTTGTCGGAGGAGTCATTGGAGATCCAGGCGCAGATGACAATCGTGATGGTAATGAACCACATGCCGATATAGGGCACATGATGTTTGTTCTGCTTCGTAAAGAACTGGGGCATCATGTTCATCTTTGCCATGCCGGAAAGGATGGCGGAAAGCCCCTGGACCGCCGAATTCTGGGTGGAGATAACCGCCAGAGCCGCCACAAAGGCCATCCAGATCTGACCGGCCTTTCCGAGGAGGGCATTCCCGTAGAGGAGGTGAGGCGCCGGAGAGGCGGAAAGCTCCGCCCAGGGCGTGTAGTTCCGGAAGCCCAGGACCATGACGGACTGAACGACGCAGATCAGGGCGAGGCCGATGAACATGCCGAGCGGGACATTCCGGTTGGCGTTCTTCACGTCCTTGGAAATGGGAATCGCATACTCCGCCCCGATGAAGAGCCAGAAGGCAACGGCCGTCATGGAGACGATTGTCGCCGGATTGGAATTCAAGACAGCCGGCTGGTCGACAACCTGTCCCGTTCCGAGGCGGAACATGCCGATGATACCCATGACGAGCATGGAGCCCAGGAGAAGGTAGGACACGAGGTCCTGCACCTTCGCAAACATGTCCACCCCGCGCAGGTTGGCGAAGAGGATAATGGCGGACGCTAAGACCGTCCAGAAAAAATTGGGAATCGGAAGCCCCAGCGTCTCCCCCATGGCATAGGCGAAAATCGATGCCTCAACGCCGCCGGACAGGATATTGCTGACGAGATAGCCGCCCACCATGAGAACCATAGTGGGAACGGGACCTAATCCCGCCAGGGTGTACTGGGCGAGGCCTCCCGTGCAGTTGGGCATCAGGGCATTGAGCTCCGCCATCGTCGCCATGGAAATCATGTTGAAGAGGCAGGCAATGACCATGGCCGGGATGAACATGATGCCGACCGTGCCGGCTCCCTGCCCTAAGGACACGAGGCAGGACGTCGCAATGACGAGGCCAACGGAAACGGAAATCACGTCTTTCAGGCCAAGTTTCTTTTCTTCCATAGGCTTTTCAAATCCTTTCAAGCTCCTGCTGCCATCAGCCTCCCGAAGGAATAGCGCATCTGCAGAAGGAGCCGCGCATTTGCAGCGGCCTTACAGGGCCTGCTCTCCCTGATCTCCCGTGCGGACGCGGATGACGTTGTCGAGCCTGTAGACAAAGATCTTTCCGTCCCCGATGTGGCCGGTATAGAGAGCCTTCGCTACCTTGTCCGTGATTTCATCCACCCGGTCGCTCTGAACAGTGACGGACACCTGGATCTTCGGCAGGAGCTCCATCTCGTAATTTTCGTCAACCTCGTATTCCTTGGTTCCCTTCTCAACGCCGCAGCCAAGAACCTGGGTGAAGGTCATTCCGCCCACCTTCAGCTCACTCAAGGTCTTCTTCAGGGCCGTGAATTTTCCCATGTCACAGATGACTTCAATTCTGGAAAGTCCGCTCATCGTCTTGTCCTCCGTATCTATGTCCGTTTTTTGTATCCTTCGGGTTTTACATTAGTCATGAATAATATAAAGCGCCGGCTCTGCCGGCAATCAGGCCATTTCCGGCGCATCCCAGAGGGGAAGCGTCACCCCGATGCCGAGTTCCTTCGCCTTCCGGTAGACGCTGCAGCCCCAGGCCACGTCCTCCACCGGCATGCCGCCGACGGAATAGATGATGATGTCATCATCGCTCTTCCGCCCCGGCTTCTTTCCCGTGATGACGTCGGCAAGGTCCGTGATGTCATCCCAGGTGATGCGCTTTTCGTGGATTAAGTCCGTGAATTTGCAGCCGATGATACCCATGATGGGATAGGTCGGGTAGGGATACTCCTCCTCCCAGGCCTCGTAGAGCTTTCTATTGTCCACAAAGAAGCGGCAGTCGTTCACGAGAAAATTGTCGTCGATGAAGTTGGCCGCCGAGGGCATGGAGATGAAGGCTCCCTTCCTGATCCACTCACCTTTGATGACCGGGAAGGAAGCAAGCTCTGTTTTGACTGTCGTCGTAAAGCTGATGATATCCGCATCCCTGACCGCTTCCTCCAGCGTCTCACACTCCTCGATGATGTCGAACTGCGGGTATTCCTTCTTCACGAAATCAATGAAGGAAGCCGTCGACTTCGAGCCCTTTGTATGGCCTTTGATCTTCAGGTGATGGAGCTTGGGACAGGTAACCGCAAAGGCCGCAAGGGAAGTCTTTCCCATGACGCCGGGGCCGACGATGGCGACGGTCTCGGAATCCTTCCTGGCCAGGTACTTGGCCCCGACGCCGGGGATGCCGCCGGTCCGGTAGGCCGAGAGCAGATTCGCGCTCATGAATGCAAGCGGTGCGCCCGTGTCCTTGTCATTTAAGACCATCATCAGGATGGACCGGGGAAGGCCCTTTTTCTTGTTCTCCACATTGGACCCGTACCACTTGACGCCGGCCATCTGGTACTTTCCACCCAGGTAGGCAGGCATGGCCATGAAGCGGCGGTCTGTTTCATTCTTCGGCATACCGGGAAACTTGGGATTATCGGGAAAGAGGATCATGCAGCCGTGGGAATTGTGATTCTCCCCGCCCATGACGTAGTCGCCCTTCTGCAGAAGAACGAGCATATCTTCCATCGTCTCCACGCAGGATGCCATATCCTTGACGCCGGCTTTGATCATATCCGGCTCACTCAAATACAGAAAATCTACTTTTGAACCCATAAATTCCTCCTATAGCAGGCTGCGCAAAATGATGCTCCGCCGGGATTTCCATTCGGACCGGGCAAACGGAGAATACGTCTGCATGCCCGGAATTCATTTTTTGATATGGCTTATCTCACACACAAGCCTTGAAGCGGTCGTAACGGAGTTCCGAGAGATCGAGCATCGTCTCTTCATCACAGGCAAGCTGGGAAAGAAGCTGCCCGACGACGGGGCTGATGCCGAAGCCGTGGCCGGTGAAGGCGCAGGCGACAATGAGGCCGGGCACTTCATCAATCGCGTCGATGACGGGAACGCCGTCTGCGCAGACATCCTCGTAACCGGACCAGGTACGAACGATCTTTGCCTCCCGAAGGCGCGGAATCCACTTGAGGATGCCGCGGCAGATGGCCGGTGCCGTCGCGCTATGGGTGGTCATGCAGCCGAAGTCCAGATTCTGTGCCTCGTACCCTGAAGCCCCGCCGAAAACAAAGGAGCCATGATTCGTCTGGTGGCCGTAGAAATCCGCATCCGCCGTGCCCAGCATCTGAGAGAACATGGGGGGCTCTGCTTCCGTCACCAGGCATTCGATCAGGTCCTTCGTCATGGGAACGTCGATACCGACGGTCTGCAGGATGGCCCGGCTTTCGTAACCGCAGGCGACGATTACCTTTTCCGCACTGTAGGTATCGTGGTCCGTCACCACATAGCGGAGGACGCCTTTTTCTTTCTTCAGAGACAGAACCTTTTCTCCGGAATAGAAGGTGACACCCAGGCGGCGGGCAGCCTTGAAGAAAGCCAGCGTTGCCTTCAGGGGGTTGGCATGTCCGTCCGTCGGACACCAGGAGGCGCAGGTGACGTCTTCTGCCAGCCATGGGTTGATGGAGCGGACCTCATCCCCGTCAATCATCTTTACGTCGAGTCCGACGGCAACCGCCCGTTCCGTCAGGCCCTCGAGGATCTTCTGATGACGGTCGTTCCTGCCCAGGCGGAGGTTCCCGTCCTGGTGGTACTCGACATCGACGCCAAGCTCTTCGGAAAGATGCGGCCAGATATTTTTCACTCCGTACATGGCAAGAGGGAGCTCGCGCGGGTCCCGGCCGGATTGGCGGACACCGCCGCCGTTTCTGGAAGAGCCACCGTTTCCAATGATCTCATCCGCGTCAATGACAATGACGGACTTGCCTTTTTTTGCCGTATAGTATGCGGCAGCACAGCCGATGATGCCGGCCCCGCAGATGATGACGTCTGCTGTCTTCATACTTCCCCTCCTTCCTTCTCTTCTGCCCAGGTGGCCATCTCAATGGGGCGCATGGGGCTTCGGGAAGATGCCGGAGCAATTTCGGAAACCGGAACGCCAAGCTCCTGCGCCATTATTCTTGCTACCAGCTTGCCGCAGGTCTGTCCCTGGCAGAGCCCCATTCCGCAGCGGAGATATCGGCGTACTTCTGCCAGCGTAAACATACCGTCATGTACGGCCTGGCGGATCTCCCCCTGGGTGACTTCCTCACACCGGCAGATGATCCGGTCGTCTCCCTCTTTCGGAAGGCAGGGGCCCAAATCTTTGCTTCGATCAATTCTCATGGTATTTCTTCTCCCTTCCCTCAGACAGCCTTGTAGAAACGGGCCTTCATCGCCATGTCCTGCGGAACTTCTATTGTCACGAGAGCCGTATGGTCAAAGGCCTTCGACGTACGAACCCGGACTACCTTTGCGTCACAAATGGGCTGGCCGCTTCTGGACAGACCCTTTCCTGTATCTCCTTCCTTCGGGAGGGGCAGGAATTCATAGGGAATCGTCACTTCCGCATGGCCGTTTCCCGTGTCCTCATCGACGAGGAAGATGGCCTGGCCGGAACACGACGCTACGCACATGCCGCAGTTGACGCAGTCCCTGTCTTCTTCCACCGCAGGCAGGGCCGTGATATGGGAGCCTATATGGATGCAGTGCTTACTGCAGGCGTCCTGACAGGGATTGCAGGGGATGTTCTGGGTACATTCCATGACGGGATGGATGCCGACCTTGTGCGTCACGCCGGGGAAGCGTTCAATCTCATCATCCGCTACAAAGCCGTGCTTTAAGAGGTTCTCGGAAATCGGGATTCCCTCTTCCGTCTTTTCTATCTTCTTTCCCCGGTTTGACGGAGCAAACATGCCCTGGCGAAGCTCGTCCAAAGCGCTTACTTCTTTTTCAAATTCCTCATCCCCGGTCTTCACTTCCTCAAAGCCTAAGTATTCCGCGGCCTTGATGCCGGCCATACGCCCTTCGATCATGGCGGAGGACGCTTCCTCAATGCCGGCGACATCGCCGACAGCGTAAATACCGGGAACGCTTGTCGCCCCGCTCTCATCGACGACGGGGATCTGGCCGCCGCCCTTGCCGGAATTGTCCATCTGGCAGCCGGCCATCTTGAGAAGCTGGGACATGGGAGAAAGTCCGACCGCCAGGCAGATGGTGTCGACGTCGAAGTGCTTCTCCGTCCCGGGAATGAACTGGAAGTGGCTGTCCACCTCGGCAATCGTAACCCCGGTCACGTGATTTGTTCCTTCCGCCTTCACAATCGTGTGGGAGAGGTAGAAGGGAACCCCGGTCCGGGCCACCTTTGCCGCATGGACCCCGTAGCCGCCGACCCGCGGAGCCGCATCGACCAATGCCACAACCTCGCAGCCGGCCTGCATGAGCTGGAAGGAAACGACGAGGCCGACATTTCCGGATCCCAGCATCAGGACCCGTTTCCCTGGCTTGACTCCGTGCAGGTTCATCATGGTCTGGGCGGCCCCTGCCCCGATGACCCCAGGAAGGGTCCACCCGTCGAAGGTGACCATATTTTCCGCTGCCCCGGTCGCCACGATGATGGCGTCGCCCTTGTAGTGTTCAACGCCATCGCCGATCTTTACGACGACCTCCCGGTCGGGATAGATGCCGACGACCGTTGCTGAAAGCTTTACCTCCACGCCGGCTTTCGACGCCTCGTCAAGAAGCTGCTGACCGATTACGAAGCCCCGGATCTTTGCCTTGTGCTCTTTGCTTCCGAAAAACTTATGAATCTGCTTGAAAAGCTGGCCGCCGGGCCGCTCGTTTTCATCGAAGACGATGACGGACATGCCCCGCTTTCCGGCCTCAATGGCTGCGGAAAGACCGGAAGGACCGGCACCGATGATTATGAGATCATATCTTTTCATCCCAGGGCCTCCTTCTTCGTCGTCACTCCGTACTGGGTTTCCACCACCATGCCCTCTTTCAGGGGCGTCATGCAGGTCCGCACATTCGGAACCCCGTCCACGACCATGACACAGTCCGTGCAGCGGCCGATGGCGCAGAAGATGCCGCGGGGAGTGTGCTTCTTTGCCGTGTACCGGTGTACCATGACGCCATTGGCATGCAGGGCCATGGCGATGGGTTCTCCCTCGTACCCCTGCATTTCCTTTCCGTCGTAAGTGAAGGTCACGAGCCGCCCCTTGTCGTAGGTCCCGAGAATCGGGTGCTCGGTGATTCTTTCTTCATCCATATGCTGCACTCTCCTTCCTTTCGATATGAAAAAAGGGACTGCACCCGTCAAGGTACAGCCCCATTGCTCTTACCAATGAGAATAATAAAAAAACAGGGGTAGTCCTTCAAGACCACTCCTGTTCCATTTTTCTGGTACTGCGGGGTGAGCTGCAGATGATGCAGACCGCAGCAAAGTACCGGTTTTATATTATTCTAGAATTCCTTCTCCCGTATGGCCTTGAAGAGGCCGATCCGGTCCCGGACCCCGATTTTCCGGTAGATGGAAAGAATGTGCTTTTTCAGGGTGTTGACGGAGATGGAGAGCTTTTCCGCGATTTCTCCGTTTTCGAGCCCATCCATCATGAGGCGGAGGACCGTCTCCTCCCGGGCCGTAAGCCGGTAACGCTCGGCCGCCACGGAAACCGGAGGCTTCTTCTCCGTTTCCTTCTTCTGCTTCTCGGCCTCGGCTTCCGCCAGCCGGTCCCGCCAGAGCCGCAGGGAAATATGGTCCTTCAGGGAATCAAGAAGGAAGACGTCGTCATAGGAAAAGTCCTCCCGCCCCTGCAGGCGGTAGAAGGTGGCAGCTCCCAGCGGATGCCCTTCATAGGCAAAAACCATCTGCAGGGAATAGTGCCAGCGGTTGGGCTCGTAGACTCTCCTGAAATACTCGGTCCGCACCCGTTCTTCGTCTTCGAGCACATCCGTGTCCCGGTACACGACAGCCTTCCCGCTATAGACAATGCCGCGGCTATAGTCAATGGCGTCGTACTCTTCCGAATAGTTCTTTTCGCAGTTATAGAAGACGGGCCGGTGAAGATGTCCGCCCGGCTGCCGGTCTTGCGTCACACCCCGGTTCCAGCCCTGCAGGACACTCTTTTCACCTTTCGTCTCTTTGATGAGGTAGAAGTCCGCGCTGTCGTAATCGACGACATTGGCCAGACGGGACAGAAACTCCCGACGCATGGTCTCTTCGTCTCCCGTTTCCTCAATCCCGAAGATGAGACTCGACAGGAAAACCCACTCATTTGCTTCCAGGGACCGCATGAATTCTCTCCCTTACCTGCTTCCGAAAATCCGGCCAATGGCGCCCTGCTGTTACCTGATTGTTTCCCGCAGCTGATCCGCCACCCTCTTCAGGCAGCCATCCTCAAAGGGATTCTGTAAGCCCGCCTCTTTGACGAGCCCGAAGAAGAAGTCGGACGCAGACAGACGGCAGAGTTTTAAGTAGCTTGCCCAGGCCTCATGATAGTCCCGGTCCATCCAGACCTTGTACTGCAGGGCATCCGTCCCGGCAATGCAGTAGTCGATGTAATAGAGGGGACAATCGTAGATATGATGCTTGTTCTGCCAGAAGGTTCCCGTCTCATAGTAGGGATTTGAGCTGTAGTCGAGATGGGGCTTGTACTGCCGCTCCAGATCCCGCCAGGCCGCATTCCGCTCCTTCGGCGAGAGGCCGGGATTTGAATACGCAATATCCTGGAACTCGTCCACCATGGTTCCGTAGGGAATGAATAATATGGAATCCATGAGATGCATATCTACATAGTCCTTTGCCCGATTCCCGAAAAGGAGATTCATCCAGGGCTCCGTGAAAAACTCCATGGACATGGAGTGGGTTTCGGCCGTCTCCATCGTGATGTCGGCGTGCTCCCGGATGGGATCTGCCGCCGAGAGATAGCCCTGGAAGGCATGGCCGCACTCGTGGGTGATGACATCGGCATCGCCTGACGTCCCGTTGAAGTTTGCAAAAATGAAGGGAGACTTGAAGTCGGGAATATAATCCATATAGCCGCCGGTCTTCTTGGTCTTCCGGCCGAGGACGTCAAAGAGATCGTTCTCGCACATGAAATTCATGAACTCGGCCGTTTCCGGCGAGAGCTCATTGTACATCTTCCGCCCGGCAGCGAGGATCTCTTCCGGCGTTCCGATCGGCGCAGGATTTCCGTTCGGGAGGTAGACTCCTTCGTCGAAATAGGAAAGATGGGACAGTCCCAGCCGCTTCCGCCGGATTTCCGTCAGTTCCTCACAGAAAGGCACCCAGTCCCTCTTCACCTGCTTCCGGAATTCAGCGACTTCGCTTCTCGTATAACAGTTCCGGTTCATGCGGGCGTAGCCGAGGGGCAGATAGTTTTCATACCCCATAGCCTCACCCTGGGCCGTGCGGTTCTTTACGAGCCTGTCATAGATGTCGTCAAGAGCCTCCGCATTCTTTTCAAAGAAGGCCGAATACTTTTCCCAGGCGGCCTTCCTTACAGCCCGGTCCGGATTCCGGAGGTAGGGTTCCATCAGGGAAAGGTTCAAGGTCTCCCCGTTCCAGTCGATCTGTGCCGTCGCAAGGAGCTTGTTGTACTCCTCCTCCAGACGGTTTTCCTCCTGCATCAGGGGCAGAATTTTATCATCGACACTCTTTTCTGCCAGCTCGATATTTTTGAAGGCGACTTTACCGATCTTTTTTTCCAGATAGGGGCGATAGGGAGAGTTATAAAGCTTTTTCTGATAGGCAACCGTCAGGTTCTTGATCTCCGGCAGATGCTCATCGTAGAAGGCCTGCTCGCCTGCATAGGTTTCATCCGTCATATCAATATCGTGACGGATCATGGAAATGACGTACTCCGAATAGCAGTGGTCCGTCAGCTTATAGTAGTGCTCGTGAACCGCAAAGGCTTCCTCCCCCGACTGCGCCTTTTCAAGGTCTGCCGTAAGATCTGCAAATTCTTTTCTCACCTTGTCCATATCCAGCCGTTCATACGGCATATCCTGAAATTTCATTTCTGTTCTTCCTTTTCTTCTCTGTTAACCATACCGGGCAAAGTCGCTTCAGATTCTCCATGTACCCTTTGCCCTTTCCCGCTGCAGGCAGCAGGGCAGCTGCCGGGGATTACTGGAGCCCCGGCTTCGTCATCCGTTTCCGGACTGCCTTGCCTGTCTCTGTCGCCGCAACGCCGCCGAGGCCGGTCTCCCGCAGGTCTTCGTTCATTTCCCGGCCCACAGACCGCATGGCATCCATGACCTGGTCCGCGGGAATCTTTGACCGGATACCGGAAAGAGCCATGTCCGCTGCCGTCAGGGCGTTCACTGCCCCGATCACATTCCGCTTCACGCAGGGAACTTCGACGAGACCTGCTACCGGATCACAGACCAGACCCATAAGGCTCTTCATGGCAAGGGCTGCTGCATGGACGGCCTCTTCCGTGCTGCCGCCCGCCAGGGTTACCGCAGCGCCTGCCGCCATGGACGAGGCCGAGCCGATCTCCGCCTGACAGCCGCACTCGGCGCCCGCCAGCGAGGCCCGGGCGGCGATGATCCCGCCGAAGCCGCCGGCGACGTACAGGCTTTCCACCAGGGAATGCTGCAGGTCTTCCGGATTCCTGCCCTCGCCTAAGTACTTTTCTTCCAGAGAAATGAGAACCGCCGGCAGAACGCCGCAGGAGCCTGCCGTAGGCGCTGCAACGATGACCTTCATGCAGGCATTATTTTCAGCCACCCTGAGGGCCCGCTCCATGACGCGTCCCAGGAAGTCTCCGACGAGAAGATTTCCCTTTTCTCTGGCCCTTTTGACTTTCTCTGCCTCTCCGCCGACCAGGCCGCTCCGGGACTTCTGTTTTCCGTCATAGGAGCTGTCCGACGCCTTCATGGCCGCATACATGGCAGCCATCCGCTTCCACGATTCCTCCGTGGAAATATTTCCCTCCCGGCAGTCATCCTGCTGTATGAGCTGCCAGAGGGGAAGTCCCTGTTCCTTTCCATCTGCCAGCAGGTCTGAAAATGAAGTGTACAAATTTTTGTCCTTTCAGGAAGCTGCAGCCACGGTGTTTCCGCCTCAGCAGGTTCCAAAATACACGGGAAACAGGTTCCTGCCTATCCTTCCGCAGGAGAATAATAGGTGACCTTTTCCACGCCCTCCAGCTTCGAAAGCCAGGTCAGGGAATCGGTCGGAATCTCCTGGTCGCACTCGATGACCATGACAGCGTGGCCGCCGCGCCCGTTCCGGTAGAGCTGCATCGTGGCGATATTGACCGCCTTGTGCTGCAGCATGGATGTCACTTCCGCCACATGTCCCGGCTGGTCAAGATTATGGACAATGAGTGTCGGGCAGTCACCGGAGAAATTGGCGGCAAGCCCGTCGATGGCGTTGATCATAATACGGCCGCCCCCGATGGAAGAAGCCACAATTTCCATAGCATCTTTTTCATCGTCACCGTGAAGACGCAGACAGGCGGAATTTGGGTGGGCATCCTCTCCGAGATCAATGGTTCCGAATGTCACGGAAAGCCCCTGTTTTTCAGCAAGTTCCAGAGCTTCCGGAATCCGGGGATCGTCCACGGAAAGACCGATCAGGCCGGCAACGAGCGCCCGGTCCGTCCCGTGCCCGCGGCCGGAGGAGGCAAAGGAACCGTGCAGGAGGATTTCCGCTGACCGGATGCTTTTCCCGAACAGCTTCCGGGAAACCGAACCGATCCGCACAGCCCCTGCCGTATGGGAAGAGGACGGACCGACCATGACCGGGCCTACGATGTCAAAGATGTTCACGAAAAATTCCTCCTGTCAGCCGCACTTCCAAGTTCACAGACTTCAGTCGCCTTGCGGATGGACGCCTGAAGTCACCTGCTGCCTGATCTCTGCCTCAAAAGGTATTTCCCGGCAAGAATAGCATATTCGGAGGCGTTTGCGCGGATCCATGCCTTCTGCTCCTCCGTCACCGGTTTGATGACCTTTGCAGGCACGCCGACCGCAAGCATACCGTCCGGGATTTTCATACCCTCCGTCACGAGGGCACCGGCGCCGACGATACAGTCAGATCCGATCATTGCCCCGTTCAGGATTGTTGCCCCCATGCCGATGAGGGAATTGTCACCGACCGTGCAGCCGTGGACGATGGCCCGGTGGCCGACCGTCACGCCGGCACCGACGGTACAGTTGAATCCGTGGGCACAGTGAAGAATAGCCCCGTCCTGGATATTTGTATTTTTCCCGACAGCAATCGCCCCCTCATCCCCGCGCAGGACAGCGGTCGGGAAGACACTTGCGTTTGCAGCCAGCTTCACTGCCCCGGACACAACCGCTGTCTCATCGACATAGGCGGTTTCATCGATTTCCGGTTTTTCATCCATGAATTCAAACATGATTCTTTCCTCTGCCAAAGGTCTCTGATATCCGGCTCCCGGCAATCCGGTCTCAGCCCTTCCTCCATTACAATCGAAGCTTCAGATGAATACGTACTTTTCCATCCGCTCGAAAGCTTCCCGGATCCGCGCCGTGGGCGATGCCAGATTGAGGCGGATGCTTTCCGGTGCTTCGAACTGATGCCCGTCCTGCCAGCCGATGCCATAGTCCCAGCCTTTCTTCAATACTTCCTTCTGCGAAAGGCCGCTCTTCTGCAGGTAATCGTGGAGGTCCAGAAGCATCATATAGGTACCTTCCGTCCGGAAAACCGAAACGCCCGGAAGCCGGTTCGTCACGAAATCGTATGCCAGATTGACATTTTCAGACAGCACAGGCAGGAGCTGCGACAGCCAGTTGTTTCCTTCCCCGCTGTACGCCCCGATCAGGGCATGCTGGGACAGTACATTCATCTCATTATAATGAGTCTTGTCCCCGATGGCCTTTACCCGCTTCCGGATCATAGGATTATATATAATGCTGTAGGAGCCGATGAGGCCGGCGAGGTTGAAGGTCTTCGAGGGAGCATAGAGGGCGACGACGTGGTCCTTCGCCCAGGGAGAAACGGACTGGGCCGGCGTGTAGGCATGCCCGTTCATCATGAGGTCCGACCAGATTTCATCGGATATAACAGCGCAGTCATTCCGCTCGTATACCTTCATAGCCGCCGCCACCTCTTCCTGTGTCCAGACGCGGCCTGTCGGATTATGGGGATTGCAGAAGATGACGGCATGAATATTATTTTCCCTGATTTTCCGGTCCATGTCCTCATAATCCATCCGCCAGGTACCCTCCGCATCGCGGATCAAAGGACTGTGGACAATGTGATACCCGTTCGCCGTCAGGGTTCCTGTAAATCCTACATAGGTCGGGCTGTGAAGAAGGACACTGTCACCCGGGGCGGCAAAGACCTTCAGGGCAGAGACGAGGCCACCCAGAACGCCGTTTTCGTAGGTAATGACCTCACGCGAGATATCGTCTACGCCTTTCCTCAGGCGGTGCCACCAGGCAATGGCAGAAAAATATTCATCTGAGTCCGCGAAATAGCCGAAAGCCGGATGCGATGCCCGCGCAATAACGGCATCAATAATGGACTGCGCCGTTGGAAAGTTCATGTCTGCCACCCACATGGGAATCGGGTCAAACCCTTCTTTCGGGGCAGCGGGAGCCATCCCTGCCCACTTAGGATCTCCGATTGCGTCAATTGCGATGGCGTCGTGCCCCCGCCGGTCCAGAAGGTTTTCAAAATCGTATTTCATCTGCCGCGTACTCCTTTCAAAACAAGGGGATAAAAACCGCCTGCCATTATACCACCCGAAAAAGCAGATAGCCAACCCTGCGGCAGACTTTAGGCCAGACACCAATCAGCCGGCCATCCGGGTAAAATGTTTGTAAGTTTGCAAAATCCTTCTTTTCGCAAAGAAAAAATGCAGGTATAATACATTGTATTTTTAGCGCACGGAACGTAATCCGTGTGCCGGCTTCTGAACAGACACGCTTGTCCTGAACATTCGCTGCAGGCACTTTACGTAGGAGGGGGAAAGCCTTGATCACACTCGAATGCTGGGTAGTCACAAACGGCTATACATTTGCGATTCTCCTTCTCCTGCTCTTCGTGAACCGGACGCCCGGGCGGCATATGAACACCCACGCCCTGACGTACAACCAGCTCCTGCTCATGGTCACCGACCTTCTCATCGCAGACACCCTGGGGCGCCTGCCCCACGTCGGGCCGACAGCCTTCTGGGCCATGGCAGGCTCCTACTTCATCTTTGCCTTTGACTCCGTCGGCTACTACCTCGCCGTCCGCTATATCGAATCCTGGATCGACGGAGAGCGCCGTCTCCGGGATTCCATTCTCCGGAGCGGTCTCCTCATCTACTCTGCCGTCAATGTCGTCCTCGTGACGATTGCCCAGATTTTTAACACCGGCTGGTACTACTCTTTCCCAAATGACATCTATACAAGAGGTCCTCTCTTCATGCCCCGGGGCATCGGAAACCTCCTCTTCTGCGTTTTCGTGGAAATCTACATCTTCATGAGGAGGCGGCAGATCAATCCCGCCTACCGGCCTGCTTTCTACTGCTTCCCCCTCTTCGTTCTGATCGGCGGTTTCATGCAGATCATTTTCAAGGGCATCCAGTTTGAATATGCAGGCACTGTGATGGCATTGCTTCTGCTTTATACTCAGGTCCAACTCAAGGATGCCGATCAGGACTTTCTGACCGGGGCAGCCTCCCGCCGCCTCTTTGAAAGCGTTCTCCGGCAGAAAATCGATACCGGGAAAGCTTTCGGCGGCATTATGATCGACATCGACTACTTCAAGGAAATCAACGACCGCTTCGGCCACGGCATCGGAGACAGGGCTCTGCAGGAAGCTGCGCGTATTCTGAAGAGCGCTTTCCCCGGAAAAGCCCTTGTCAGTCGTTATGGTGGTGATGAATTTTTCGTTCTCTTTGAAGCAGAAAGTCAGGAGGACGTAAATGCAGCACGTGAACAGCTGTATGCTGCGGTAGAGAAAGAAAATTCTGCCCATCCGGATCGGCCGTTTGTCCTTCAGCTTTCCGTCGGTGCATGTCTGTGGGCGCCGAATCCGGGCGATGATATGGAGTCCTTCTTGAAGAAGCTGGACAGGGCAATGTACACGGACAAGGAAAAGCACCACGCCGCCCGCTGAAACAAAACAAGCGAGAGCATCCGAAGGACTGCCTTTGCATTTTCCGATCTTCCCCGTGAACTGCCTGGCTTATATGATCTCAGCGAGAACGTCCACGCCCTTCTGAAGAGCCGCCTCCCCTTCGAAAGAATAATTTAAAACATATACATTCTCTTCTCCATCCCCCTTGCAGTGGTAGAAAGCACTGAGGGGGACAATTTTTACGCCCTTTTCCAGGGCATCTTTCACCAGTCTTTCTTCGCTCTTTTTCGAGTGTACTTTCAGAAGAAAATGAAGGCCCGCATCCGTTTGCAAAAGTTCTCCTTTCGTTCCCAAACGGCTTTGCAGCAGCATTTCCTGCAGGAATTCTCTCTTCTTTTTGTAGTAGGTCCGGCAGCGGTTCAAGTGCTTCTCGAAATATCCCTCATCTATGAAACGGGCAAGGGTATACTGCTCAAAATTCGATACCGTGCAGGCATAGAAGGACAGGCGGTCATAAAAGGCCTTGACCAGCGGTTCCGGCAGAACCATATAGGAAATCCGGATGGTCGAAGCCAGCGTCTTCGTAAAGGTATTGAGATAGACGACACGGCTTCCCGCATCAATTGAAAATAATGTGGGAAGCGGCCGCCCCTCCGCCCGCATCTCACTGTCATAATCGTCTTCAATCAGAAAACGGTCTCCCCCTTCCGCCCAGGAGAGAAGCTCATAACGGCGGGACAAAGGGATTCGGCTCCCGAGCGGATAGTGATGGGAAGGCGACACATGCAGGACGTCAATATTATTTTTCTGAAGGTCTCTGACAAAAGTGTCTTCCTCCGAAGCCGGCAGGAAGCGGCAAGCTGCCCCGCAGCTTTCATAGATTTTTCCGATCTTTTCAAAGCCGGGATCCGTTACGGCGTAAATCTTTCCAAAGCCCAGAAGCTGAACGAGAAGGCCGAGCAGATACTCCGTTCCGCCCCCGATGATGATCTGCTGCGGCGTCACATCCATATTCCGGAATTCCTTCAAATAGGAGGCAATCGCTTCCCGAAGATAATATACGCCGCCGGCAGGGGGCGCCTCCATGAGCCGGTCTCTGTCCTTTGAAAGCTCATCCCGAAGAAGACGGGACCAGACGGAAAAGGGAAAGAGGGAAGGTTCTACGGCATTCGAAGAGAAATCACAGAGAAACCGCGTCTTCCCACCGGTCAGAACCAGATTCTCCTCCCCGACCGGCGTTTTCTTTTTCCGGATATTCTCCTTCACATCGGAAGCGTAGTACCCGGACTTTTCCACGGAATAGAGATAGCCCTCATCGAGAAGCTGCCCGTAGGCATTCTCAATTGTAATCACGGATAAGCCCAGATTTTTTGCAAAGGCCCGCTTGGAGGGTAGTTTCTCCCCGGGGAGGATGGCGCCTGAAATGATGTCATTCTTGATGCAGCGGGCCAGATAGACGTACAGGGGTTCTGGTCCTTTTTCTTCAAATGAATAGGTCAACATTATGTTCAATTCCTTTCATCTGGTCATATTGATTATATTCATTTTGATGCTTTTTCTAAGCTCAGATTTTACCTATACTCAGCCGTAAAAACAAGCGGAAGAAAAACGTTTTGGACGGCTTCCGCAGGCAGTTCGAACAGAAAGGAAGAAGAAATGGCAGCAAGAGACGATTCACCGGAAACCCGGTACGAACTGAACAAGGACCTGGCAAAGATGCTGAAGGGCGGCGTCATCATGGACGTCACAACGCCGGAGCAGGCGCGCATTGCAGAGGACGCCGGAGCCTGCGCCGTCATGGCACTGGAACGGATTCCCGCCGATATCCGGGCGGCAGGCGGCGTCTCCCGCATGTCTGATCCCGCTATGATCAAGGGGATTCAGGAAGCTGTTTCCATCCCGGTCATGGCCAAGTGCCGAATCGGCCACTTCGTGGAAGCCCAGATTCTAGAAGCGATTGAAATCGACTACATCGACGAATCCGAAGTGCTCTCACCAGCTGACGATGTTTACCATATCGACAAGAGAAAGTTCAAAGTTCCCTTCGTCTGCGGAGCAAAGGACTTAGGCGAGGCCCTGCGGCGGATCGCCGAAGGGGCCTCCATGATCCGGACAAAGGGCGAACCCGGCACAGGCGATGTCGTCCAGGCTGTAAGTCATATGCGGCGTATGAACAGTGAAATCCGCCGCGTCGTCTCCATGCGGGAGGACGAGCTTTTTGAGGAAGCGAAACAACTGCAGGTTCCTTGCGACCTCGTGAAATACGTCCATGATAATGGAAAGCTTCCGGTCGTAAACTTCGCTGCCGGCGGCGTCGCCACCCCGGCAGACGCCGCCCTGATGATGCAGCTCGGCGCTGAAGGCGTCTTCGTCGGTTCCGGCATCTTCAAGTCAGGAAATCCCGCCAAACGGGCAGCCGCCATCGTAAAGGCCGTCACAAACTACACGGACGCAAAGCTCATCGCACAGCTTTCCGAAAATCTTGGCGAAGCCATGGTCGGCATCAACAAGGATGAGATTGAACTGCTGATGGCGGAGCGCGGGAAATAAACCCGCTTGTATGTGACCAAAGCCGAAAAACGTATGGTACCTGTAAACAGGAAACGAAGTCCCCTTGCCGGGGCACAAGAAGGGAGAAGCATTATGACCGCAGCTATACTGGCTCTGCAGGGAGCTTTCGCCGAGCACGAAGCCCTGCTTCATACCCTCGGCATTGATACCGTCGAACTCAGGGAAGAAAAAGATCTGGACAATCCCTTCGACTTTCTCGTCCTGCCGGGCGGAGAGTCGACCGTACAGGGAAAGCTCCTGCATGAGCTTGACATGTTTGATGAACTGAAAAAGCGGATTGCGGCCGGCCTTCCCGTCTTTGCCACCTGTGCCGGCCTGATCCTCCTGGCAGAGAAAATTGAAAACGACGACAAGCGATACTTTCAGGCCCTGCCCGTGACCGTCCGCCGCAATGCCTACGGCCGCCAGCTGGGCAGCCACCGCATTACTCTTTCCCTGAAGGGGATTGGCGAAGTACCGGCCACCTTCATCCGGGCGCCCTATATTACTTCTGCTTCTCCGGACGTGGAGGTCCTCGCCAGGGAAGATGATGAAATCGTCGCCGTCCGGTACCGGCACATTCTGGCCCTGTCCTTTCACCCTGAACTGGACATGGACGAAAAGCTCTATCGCTATTTTCTGAAGCATGTCGTAAAGGAGGATGCACAGGCAGAAAAGGTCCTCCCCTTCTCAGCCTGAAACCTGCCGTGAGACACAGCTTTGCCTGCAACCTGCCTCTGATTGCAACGGGGCGGGCTTTTTCATGAAAATTTCCGTGGCAGTTCAATGGCGCCGGTCGTATAATGAGACAGTGTCGATACAGATAGTGTCCCGCCGGGTTGGGCTTCGCCTTTCTCCCGCGGGCGCTGCTTTCGGAGGAAGATATGGAAAAGGAACTCTACTGGGCCGTCCTCGGCGTCGGCGTCATTGCAAACCAGATGGCGGAGGCCTTGCAAAAGCATGGCAAAAAAATCTACGCCGTCGGCAACCGGACACACGAGAAGGCCGTCGCCTTTGCGGAGAAATATGACATTGAAAAGGTCTACGACGATCCGGGCGAGATGTTTACGGATCCTTCCGTGGACATCATCTACATCACGACGCCCCACAACACCCATGCAGGATTCATGAAGAAGGCCATAGCAGGCGGCAAGCACCTGCTTGTGGAAAAGTCCATTACCCTGAATTCCGACGAGCTCGCAGAAATGCTCGCTCTTGCAGAGGAAAAGGGAACCCTCATCGCCGAAGCCCAGACCATCTACCACATGCCCCTCTATGCAGAGCTAAAAAGGCGCCTCGACGCAGGTGAATTCGGCCGCGTCAACCTCATCACGATGAACTTCGGTTCCTTCAAGGATTACAACATGAAGAACCGCTTCTTCAACCGTTCCCTGGCCGGCGGAGCCATGCTGGATATCGGAGTCTACGCCCTCTCCTTCATCCGCTGGTTCTTCGACAGTGCGCCAACCGACATGCAGTCCATGCTGGTCAAAGCACCGACCGGCGTCGACGAAGAGGTCTCCATGCTTCTTCAGAATAATGAAAACCAGCTCGCCACGGTGATGCTCTCCATGCACTCAAAACAGCCCAAGCGGGGGATGATCTCCTGCGAAAAGGGCTATATCGAGATCATGGAATACCCGCGGGCCCATGAAGCCGTCTTCACGGATGCGGAGACCGGGGAGAAGACCGTGATAGCCAAAGGCTCTACCGATGACGCCCTCTGGTATGAGCTCTCCGATATGGAAGCCGCGGTAAACGGCGATACCTCCCGCCTGCATATCGACTACACGGCAGACGTCATGAAGCTCATGACGGACTTCCGCAGAAAGTGGGGCCTCACCTACCCGGAGGAGGATGGCTGACCGGCGCCGCCTCGCTTGCCTGTCAAATCGATACAATCCTGTACAATCTCACGTCCTGCCGGTGCAGCTCTGCTACACCGGCCATTTTTATGTTTGCCTGTTAAATCCGTACAATCAAATACAATTTTGGCAGCTGAAAAGTCCTGTTTCTGCGCTTCTTCAGAAACTGAAAAATCGCAGTTGACAGGCAAATCGATACAATCAAATACAATGCACCGTCACTCCACCGCCTTCAGGGACTCTGCCATGGGGATCCTCCGGATCTGCCTGCGCATGCATATGTCCACGAGCAGGGCAAAGAGCACGGTAAAGAAAACAGAAAGGACATAGCTTAAGGGGGCGATATGGATATCAAAGTCCATGGTATCCACGACGATCATATGCATGACGGCGTAGTGAAAAGCATAGCCTATTGGCAGGCCAATCAGGGAAGCCAGAACCGCGGACAGAACATTTTCACGCAGGACATAGGCATAGAGTTCCTTCGGATAGAAGCCCAATACTTCCACCGTCGCTATTTCCCTGGACCGCTCCTCGATATTGATATTCGTCAGGTTGAAGATGACGATGAAGGCCAGTGCCCCGGAAAAAAGAACCATGAGGGCGACGATATAGTTCACGCAGGAGAGCGTCCTGTCAACCTTGTCCTTTGCGTCAACCAGGTTCGTCACGCTGCTGATTTCTTCCTCCGCCATCAGTTCGTCGGGAAGGATATGCGCGACAAGAGGATCTGCCTGAATGAGAAGGGTATTAGCCTTCCACTCTCCTGCTGCCTCTTTCAATGTATCTGCGGAAACGAAGACGAAATTATCCACCCGGTTTTCAAAGACACCGGACACATTGACAGAAAACTCATTTTTGTCCGCATCAGTTACTGTCAATTTGTCGCCAATCGACAGATTCAGTTTTTCCGCAATCTTTTCATTGATGACGGCCTCTCCTTTTCCCGGGAAGGGAATTTTTTCTTTTGTCCGGCCGTCAGCCAGCGTCCAGAAATCAGAGAAAGAATCAATCTCTTCAAAACCATAGACGGCGACAGTATTCATCGTACTGCTGCCGCTTGTGAGGTCACAGCGTTCGACGGAACACGAAAGCGTTCCGGTCACTCCATTCAGCTTTTTCATATTATTCTGAACGTCGTCTTCATCTCCGGAAAAGCCGGCCTCATACTGGTACTTCTGGATTTCCCTGTACTGCTCGTCCCCCATATGAATCAGGGAATCGCGGACTCCGAAAGAAGTGACGAGCAGGGCCGTGCAGCAGGAAATACCGACAAGCATCATGAAGAGGCGGACCTTGTAGCGAAGCATATTTCGGGTAATAATCTTCTGCAGGAAAGAGAGGCGCTTCCAGAAGCCTTCCCAGCGCTCCAGCAGAATCCGTTTTCCCGCCTTTCCCGCTTTCGGGCGAATGAGGGAAGCCGGCGCGCTTACAAGTTCTCCGCGGCAGGTGATCCAGGTGCTCAGAAGAATTCCGGCCATGGCGACAGCAAACGTCAGCAGAGCCAGGGAAGGGCTGAATATATAGACCAGCGGAGCAAAGCCGTAGACGCTTCCATAGGCCAGCCAGAAAACCTTCGGAATAGCATAGGTTCCGCCGAAGAAGCCTGCCGCCCAGCCGAACAGCGTCGCGCTTCCTGAGTAGAGGAGATATTTGAGAATAATATGGGAATTCCGGTAGCCGAGCGCCTTCAGGGTTCCGATCTGCCCCCGCTCCTCCCCCACCATGCGGGACATGGTCGTGATGCAGACCAGCATGGCGATCAGGACGAAGAAGAGGGGAAAGACATTGGCGATGCCGCTGACGATGGCCGTATCGTTCCTGAAGGACGCATATCCTGCATTTTCACTGCGGTCGAGGATGTAGACGGAAGGCTTTTCAAGTCCTGCCTCGGAAGCCAGTTCCTCTCTCGACGGCACCTCTGCATCCGCCTTGGAAATCGCCTCGCTCAAGGCAGCTTCCTTCTGCGCGGCAAGCATTGAAGCAGGAATCCGGCCGGATACGGAAAGCTGCTGAGACTGTGCTTCTACCGCCTCCCCTGCTGTCTTTTCCGCTTCCTCTTTCGCCCTCTTCTCTATCTCGTCCAGAAGTTCATCATACCGGGCATCTGCGCTCTCCTGCAGAAGAGATTTGAGCTTATCTTCCTCTGCATCCGCCATCTCCTCGTAGGCAGCCGAATAAATCGTCTCCTTCTGAGAAAGCGTCACGTCGATTTCCGTATAGACATCGGTATCAATAGCCCCGGGCAGAACATAGAGAAAGCCTGCAGGCGTTCCGCTGCCGACAGACGTCGTCCCCCGGTCGCTTCCCATGTAGAGGGGCGAATTGCAGAGACCGGTAATCGTGAGTTTCTGCTCCTTCAGTTCATTTTTGACCGTATCCGTATTGGCATCGGAAATAGTCACGGCTTTTCCGATGTCAGCCGTGGAAAAAGCCCTGTCATCAGCCAGGCATTCCGTGGCCATCTGCGGCATAGCGCCTGCGGTAAGACGTACCCGATTCACCTTTTCCGGCAGGACGTGAAGGCGGTAGGCTTCCTCATTCCCCGCGAATTCAAGCAGGACATCCAGAGATATCTGCCCCTCCGCATCGGCCACACCATCCGCCGATGCAAATGCCGTCACATCCTCGTCCGTCAGGCCGAGGGTGGACATCAGTCGAAAGTCGCAGAAATTCGCCTCGTCGAGGTATTTCTGACACGTAGCCGCAAAGGCCGCCTTCGTGACCTTAAGGCCGGAGAAAAAGCCGACGCCTAAGAATACGATGAGAAGAAGGGCCAGGTAGCGGGCAAAAAATGTCCGGATACTTCGCATGGTAAGTTTCAAAATTGCCTTCATCCTGCCCTCCTTTCCACGAAATACCGCCTGTGAGCAAAGGCCTGAAGCTCTGCAGTTTTGCAAAGCTTGACACACACCGTATTTTCTACCATTCAATCTGCTCAATCGGTATTACATGTTCATTCTTCTCATTCGAGAGGATCTGCCCGCTCTTGATCCGCATGATCCGGTCCGCCATGGGAGCGATGGCCTGGTTGTGGGTGATGATGATGGCGGTCGTGCCCCTCTCCCTCGTCAGATCATAGATGAGCTTGAGAACCGCTTTCCCGGTCACATAGTCAAGTGCTCCGGTCGGCTCGTCACAGAGGAGGAGCCTGGGGTTCTTGGCCAGAGCCCGGGCGATGGCCACCCGCTGCTGTTCTCCACCGGAGAGCTGGGCAGGAAAATTGTTCATGCGTTCTGCAAGGCCTACCATGGATACGGCCTCCGCCGCCGGAATGGGATCCGCCACCAGCTGGGCCGCGATCTCCACATTTTCGAGGGCGGTGAGATTCGGGATGAGATTGTAGAACTGAAAGACAAAGCCCACGTCATGCCGGCGATAGTCACTGAGCTGCCGGGAAGAAAAGGCGGAAACCTCTTTCCCGTCAAAGGTGATTCTGCCCGAGGTCACAAAGTCCATCCCGCCCAGCATATTGAGGAGAGTCGTCTTGCCTGCGCCGGAAGAACCGAGCAGGACCGCGAATTCACCCTCGTCAATGGAAAAAGACACGTCCCGCAGGGCAAATACCCGCGACTCCCCGGAGCCATAGGTTTTACATACCTTTTCAAAAGTAATATAGGACATGGCAGTCCTCCATCCCTTTTCTCGCAATAAAAAGAGCAGGAAACGCACCCGCTTCCTGCTCTGTATTCTACCACGCAAGGACTTAACGCAGGTAGTCTATTATTTTTTTCATCGTCGCATAGGACGGCATCTGCCCGACCTGCGTCACATCGGTGGCAACGGCAATGTCCGGAAAGGCGGACGATTCCGCGCTCGTTCCCGCGACACCCGTCCGGAAGCCGTGCTTCTCCCAGGCAATTTTCTGCACGTCCGCATCCGTCAGGGCGTCGATGGCATTTGCTGCGTTGTCATCGAGCGCTATGAAAACATGGGAAGACCAGACCGTCGGAATCGGGTACATCATGACAATGTCGTCTTTTACCTGCTGCCATGCATCCGGGTTCTCGACGGAAAATTCGAGGATCTGGCTTTCGTAGCCGACGACGAGGGGCTTGGCCCCCATTCCCATTTTCAGAAACTCGCTGAAGATGTCCGCAGATGAGGACTCCATATATGCCGAGGCGCCGGAATTGGACTGGGTGGCGCTTGTCATACAGAACTTCAGCTTTCCGGATGTGATGGCGGAAAGAATATCGGCAGTGAAAACCTCTCCTGAGGTGAAACCCAGTTCTTCCGCCAGGGACTTTTTGATGCCGAAAACAACCGGATTCAGGGAGATGGATTCCGCATGCTTGACACGGTGCAGGGTATCTCCGGCGTTCATCCAGATGCTTGACGCCGGCCAGACGGCATCATAGCCGAAGTCCTCTTTCTCCAATTCCCGCATGATGTCGAGAGAACCCATATAGGTCATGGAAATTTTCACATGTTTTTTCTTTGCATATTCTTCCAGGACCGGCTCGAGTTCCTTGTTCTCCGATCCCGATACAATCCGGATTTCCTTAGAGCCGGAACCGAGGACAGTGCTTTTCCCGTCAGACGACGTGCTGACCGGCGCACCGCAGCCTGAGAGCAGTGTAAGCGCCACCCCCGCGGAAAGCATGCCGGAAATGACACGCCGGAGCATTTTCCCGATTTTTCCTTTCACTTTTTCCTCCCATGAAATGGCTATCCATTTACAAAGCTTTTCAAAGAGTCCGGAGACTCCCCGGAAAAACAGGCGGTATTCAGGTAAGGACGCTTCAGCAAAAAAACCGCCTGCCGGAATTATTCTAGCAGACGGGTATATAGTCCTTGTCAGGCACATGTAAAATGATTGTAAAGAAGCAAAGAATATCCTTCAGGAAATGATCTCACATTTCATTCAGTATCCCCTCTATGCCCTCCTCCTTCAGGACTTTTTTGTAGTAGGACAGTTCGTCCGAAATCAGGTCGTCAATCATCCGCATGCCGAGGAACTCGACCGGGGCCTTGTCGTCCGTGAAAACCTGATCTTTTGTTTCCGGCGCTTCTAGTCCCTCTTCCACCTTTGCCATCTGTTCAGAAAGCTGCTCATCCGAAAGGCCTGCCGCATTTTGTGAAAGGGCTTCCGGGAGGTCCGTATCTGCAGAGGCAAAGAGTTCCCGGTTCGTGTTTCCGGCTACATCCACCGTCTCCACACAGGGAAAGACGGAGGCAATCGTATCCGTCAGTCCTGCATTGATGGAACCGGCTCTGTCAGAATGCATATTGAGGTTTACGACCATGACACCGCCGGGATTTAAGTGATCGCGGACTTCCGTGAAGAATTCCTTTGAACTCATCTGAAAGGGAATCGTAATATCCTGATAGGCATCGACCATGATGCAGTCGAATTTCTCATCGGTTCCCTGCAGGTAGGCACGGCCGTCATAGGTTGCTACCGGAATGTCCGCCGGCAGATCGAAATAGGTGTGAGCCAGGGAGGTGATTTTTTCGTCAATCTCCACGCCTGTCACCTGCGCCTGCGGAAAATACTTCTGTGTCTGCTTCGCAAAGGTTCCGGTTCCCATGCCCAGGACGAGGAGGGACGGATTTTCCTTTTCCGCGAAGTCCGCCATGACAGGCGCTGCCAGGGCATAGTCATAATACATTCCCGTCAGGTCGTCCGTCTTCATCTTCACGGACTGAACCCCGAAGAGGACATTCGTCGACAGGATGGTCCGGTCGGAATAGTCCCTGACCTGCAGGTAGTTGTAGACAGACTCGCCTTCATAGGTCAGATCCTTCTCCCAGAAAGCAAAGCGGCCGGTGCTCCCGAGAATCGTGAAAATAATGAAAAGCACGAGGGCAATGACGGATTTCCGCAGGCCTGTCTTCCTCGAGAAAAAGTAGAAGAGACCAATGGACAGAAGGATTTCGGAAAAGAGGATAAAGGTCACCGCCGTTCCCACAGCCGGTATCGTCACAAAGGTGGGAAGAAAGGTTCCGATGATGGAGCCGATCGTGTTCATTGCACCGAGCCTTCCCACGACCTGGGCATTATTTTCAAGGGAATCCGTCGTATACTTGACAAGAGAAGGTGTCACGGTACCGAGAAGAAAAAGGGGATAGACAAAGATGATCATGCAGGACAGAAAGGCCGCCCAGACGAGAAAACCTGTGCTGACGGTCACCGCCAGAAGACCTGCAATCAATATTATTATATAACGTCCCACGAAAGGAATGGCGGTAATCCAGACGGCCGCCACAAGAACGCGGGAATAGAGCCGGTCCGGATCCGGGTTCTCGTCTGCCTTCTTTCCCCCGTAGAGGTTTCCAAGGGCCATGGCGATCATGATGGTGCCGATGATGATGGTCCAGACAATCTGGGAAGATGAGAAGTACGGCGCCAGCAGCCGGCTGGCGCCCAGCTCCACCGCCATCACTGCCATACCGGAGAAGAACTCCGTCAGGTAGAGGAAAATATGATTTTGCAAAAGCGATTTCTTCTGATCCATGAAAACCTCCGGTGTTCAAATGCAGACTTTCCGATTGTATCAAATTTCCCCCGGAAAGTGCTATAATGCCGTAAATATTTTCATTTGGAGGATTTTCCATGCTGAAAGGCAAACATATATTGCTCGGCGTGACCGGCGGCATTGCCGCATATAAGGCCTGCGAGCTCGCCAGCGCCCTTGTGAAAAAGGGATGCGACGTGAATGTCGTAATGACACGGAATGCAACCGAATTTGTGACGCCCCTGACCTTCGATGCGCTCACTCACAACCGTACCGTCATCGATACATTCGACCGGCAGCATTCCTATGAGATTGAGCATATCTCCTTAGCCGACAAGGCGGATCTCGCCATTGTCGCCCCGGCTTCCGCCGATATCATTGCAAAACTCGCAAACGGGCTCGCCGACGACATGCTGACGACAACTCTCCTCGCCTGCACCTGCCCGAAGATCTGCGCTCCTGCCATGAATACCCACATGTACGAAAATCCGGCAACACAGCGGAATCTGAAACAGCTCGAAGAAGACGGCTGGGAACTCCTCGAACCGGACGCAGGAGTGCTCGCCTGCGGAGCTGTCGGCAATGGCCGCCTCGTCTCCCCGGATCGCATGGTCGAAGCCATCGAACACTGCATCGGCCACGAAAAAGACCTCTCCGGCCTTTCCGTCCTGGTGACAGCAGGGCCTACGCAGGAACCCGTCGATCCCGTCCGCTATCTCACGAATCACTCGTCCGGCAAAATGGGATATGCCATTGCAAAAGCAGCTGCTGCCCGCGGCGCAGAAGTCACCCTGGTGACCGGAAAGACTTCACTCCCCCGGCCTTCCTATATGGAAGTCGTCGAAATCACGACCGCCGCAGATATGTACGAGGCTGTCACGAGCCGGAGTGAAAAACAGGACATCATCATCAAAGCCGCTGCTGTCGCCGATTTCCGCCCGGCTGCGGTCGCCGATCAGAAAATCAAGAAGTTCAGCGTGGACGGAGCTCCTTCCATTGCCCTTGAGAAAACAGCTGACATCCTTGCCTTTCTCGGAGAGCACAAATCTCCCGGCCAGACGCTCTGCGGCTTTTCCATGGAGACGGAGCACATGGTGGAGAACTCCCGGGCGAAGCTCGAAAAGAAGAATCTCGACCTCATCGCCGCCAACAACGTGAAGGAGCAGGGAGCCGGCTTTGCGGTCGACACAAATGTCCTGACCTTGATTTCGAAAGAGAAAGAAAAGCAGCTTCCCCTCATGAGCAAGGAGGAAGCTGCCGACGCCCTGCTCGATGAGATTCTGACATTGCGAAAGAAATGACTTCATTTACAGAAGCGGCGCTGCATTCTGTATGAAAATCTTCAAACCGCTTGAAATCTTTTGAATATCTGCCATAATGTGTTCTGCGCTATATCTGAATGACAGAACAGCAGCAAAGGAGTACATTATGACAACACAGACAGCAAGCATGAGTACGACAGCTTCAACCGGTAAAGTTCAGACCATGGTGGAGACGGCCCTGCTCATCGCGGTAACACTCATCATGGGGCTTACGCCCTTAGGAACCATCCGGACGCCGATTCTCTCGGTTTCCCTCGTGACAGTTCCCGTGGCCATCGCGGCCATGCTGATCGGACCCATGGGGGCCTTCGCCTGCGGCACGATCTTCGGCATTACTTCTTTCATTAATGCCATCACCGGAGCCAGCGGCCTTCTTTCCGCCCTCTTCCAGGTCAGCCCCTTCGGCGTCTTCGTGACCGCCATCATCTGCCGGATGCTGGACGGCATCCTTGTCGGCCTCATCTTCGCAGGACTCTCCAAGGTTCTGAAGGGAAAGGCCTCCGCCGTATCCTACTACGTCACCGGTCTTGCGGCTCCCGTCCTCAACACCGTATTCTTCATGAGTTCCCTCATGATCTTCTTCTACAATTCCGACTATATGAAGGAGATTGCGACGAAGCTCGGCGCAGTCAATCCCAAGAGTCTCATCATCGCCATGGTCGGCGTACAGGGCGTGATTGAAGCCATCGTCGGCTGCGCCGTAGCCGGCACGGTCGGTCTTCTCGTTGCAAAGGCTTTAGGCCGCAAGAGAGGCTGAAATTCCAGAAGCGGAAGGGACTCCCTTAGAGCCTTTACCGAAACACCCACAGAAAAATCTCCGATAGCGCAGGAGAAAAAATATACTTTTTTTCCGCGTGTCATTCCGCGGATGCAGGGGGCTGTGAAAAAACATAGCCCTCTTTTTTATGCGGTACGGCCCTCTCACCGGCGGCTCGTCTGCCTTGTTTTCAGAAAGGCCGATATCGGAACCCCCTCGGCCATCGGCCTTCTGATTGTATTTTCTCTTTGGTGCAATTGATGCTCCGTATGCTCACACCTTCTCCGGGCAGTGCGTACGGATCCCGTCCGCAGAAGAAAAATCCCTCCCGGTCGCCATGACGGTCTACGGACCGTCTGCGGCGCCCGATGAGGGACTTTTTTCTGCTTCCGTATTTTTCATTTCCGTCTGCCCTGCGAAGCCGTGAGTGTCGGAGCAGTTTGGCCACTGGAGCTGCTTCCGGCCGGCCTCCTCCGAGGGGGATTCCTGCGGCTTTGTGCACCACCCTTGCTGACCGGCAGGCTCGCGCCGGGCTCCGGAACCGTTCGGAAGGGGACTGCGTTCCGGCCTAAGTGCTGTCCTTCGCGTGTCAGTAGGCTTATGGCGGCGGAAGAAAATCCTATATCCTGCAAAGAAAAGATGCAGTCGGCAAATAAGCGGTGCTGCAGCCGGCGCGAGCCTGCCGGCCTGCAAGACATCAGCCTGAGCCGAAGGCAGCCC
>OMTX01000118.1 GCA_900314085.1 uncultured Lachnospiraceae bacterium
CCAACCTGACCGGCATTTTCCTGACGAATGAGATCATGGAAAAGGGAAGCCTGAATTTCCTCAACGGTGAAGTCACTGTCGAGGATCTCTTCCTGAAACCCGAACGCGTCAACGAAGCCATACGGCCGGTGCTCTTCTCTCTCACTTCGCGGGGCACTCCCAAGAAGAGGGGCATTGACCTGATCCCGGCGCGGCCGAAGTCCATGCATTTGAAAAAGGACCTCGATAACATTACAACCGGGCTCGATACGGGAGCCCTCGACCGGGGACAGCTGAAGGTCGCGCTGAGCTGCATTCGCCGGACGGCCACCCGCCGGTATGATTACGACTACTGCCTCATCGACTTTCCGCCCGCTGCCAACGTCCTTACAAAGGATTGCCTGGGGGCAGCTGACTACGTCCTCTCTCCCGCCACCATGGACCGGTCGGCCAAGGAAGGCATTGCCTCCCTCTTTGCCATCATCGCCGACGTCAAGGAGGAGGGAAATCCTAACCTGGAACTGCTCGGCATCGTACCCGTGACATTCGACAAACGTTTCGCCTATGACACGCAGTCTCTTGATTCCCTGCAGGAGAACGAGCACATCATCAACACGCCGATCCGGACATCCTCTGACGTCAAGTGGGCGTCCGAATTCGGCATTCCTCTTGCCTACAACAAAAAGACCGCGCCGGTCACGCGCGACTACAAGGAACTCGTATCTGTACTTCTCGAGAAAATGGGGGATAATGAATAATGGCACGCCAGCTGAAAGCATCCAAAGCCGTCATGAAGGACGTCAATGCCACATTTAACCGTGAACTCGGATCCGGACGGCGCGAAGAACTGCCCATTGATCATCTCGTCTCCTACGTCGACAGTGAGGGGACAACCAATGACTACCTCTTCGGACCGGTCACGGAGGAAAGCGTTCAAAACCTGAAACAGGGCATTGAAGAGGACGGGTTCAAGGGAGCCATCAATGTATGGGCTCTTTCCGACAAGAAGTTCATGATCTTCTCCGGCCACCGGCGGGCAAAGGCCATGGAGCTGCTCGGGAAGGCCACTATTCCCTGCTTCGTTTACAACCTGCCGGATACGGAAGAAAAGAGGCGTTATTTTTTCCTCCGCTCCAATATTCTCTCCCGTGGATCTGCCCATGCCACTGTTGAAGGCGGGGACATCTACATTGCCCGGCAGATGGACTATCTGGGGAAGATTAAGCGGGCTTCCGGGTATACCGGAAGCGACACGGACCTGGCCGCTGAAATCGCGAAGGAGTTCGACACTTCCAAGACCACGGTTGTCCGCTATACTGCTCTTCTCTCCGCTTCCGACCGGCTCATCGCGGACGAAGGCAAGGGTATTGTTCCTCTCGCGCAGGCTGCCAAGATCAGCAAGCTGCCGGAGGACGACCAGGCGGATATCCTCTCCGTCATCGAGCAGTATGCTTCCAACGGCACTGCCCTCTCCCGCGAAAATGTCGATGCCATCATCGACAAGGTGAGGAAGCTGAATCGGAGCCAGAACTTCGGACTCGTGGACGACGTAGAGAAGGAAGAAGAACTTGGAGCATTTGTCTCTTCCCTTCTCACTCTGGATGTGGATGGAGCAGCACCCTCCCCTACTGCAGACAAGAAACCGGAGAAGAAAGAACCACTGCCCTCTTCCTTTAAACCCTTCAAGAAAAAACGGTTCATCCGGCTCACGGAGGATCTTTTCAATACGGCCGTGTCTGTGGACCTGAAGTTCTCGGACAAAGAAAGAAAAGACGTGATCCAGTCACTGGAGAATTTGCTCAGCGTATTGAAAAAATGAAAAATTCCACGGTGGAATTTTCGAAAATGAGAAATGTATGAAGCGGCTCCCGAAAGGGGCCGCTTTTTTGATGCAAAAATTTTAACACCAAGAAATGGAAAATGAAAAATACCACGGTGGAATTTTTAAAAAAACAAAGGAAAAGAAGTTTTAGCACGATTCGATTTGGCATTGGCTAATTAACCTTATAGAGGGGGGAGGAGGAATAACTTTTCACAGAACAAAAGGAGGTAAAGAAAAATGAAGATGGACCTGGATTTGGAGGAACTGTCGCCGGCGCTTCCGGAAGGCAACGTAAGGGAATGGTACTTATGGAATTTTCAGAGAGACTCCATGGGGATGTTCATCGATGCGCGGATCACATTCCGGGATGTCATGGAGAATCTGCAGCTGGGGGCAGCACTCTATGATTTCATCGGGGCGAGGGATTCTGCCGTACGGCAGAACATCTTCCGTGGGCTGACGATTGCCTATGACTGTACCTATGAAGAGGTCTACAGCGCGTGGGCGAAACAGAGGAAACTTGATGTTAAACCAAGGGAAAAGAATCCTTTTCAGGAGGCACGGGAAGAGCTGATGCTCAGGAATGCGCCGCAGCTCGAGGAAATGCAGTGGGATGCGGCAAGGAGCGTATGGGAACCGAAAAGGTAAAGCAAGCAAAAACCAGATAAAAGAGGGGAGAATATCATGGAGAAAGTAAAAGAAATCTTTTGGGCAGCTATCGGCTGGTGCAGTGCACATAAGCTGGCAATGAAGGTGATGATCAGTATGACCATTACGGCGATTGTCGGGGTAATTATGGGCAGTGCAATTAAGAATTCGATCTACGGAAGGCTTGCTGACAAAAACGTTGAGGAAAAGAAGGCGTTTGAAGAATGGTATGCATTCGAAGAAGCGGCTGAAAAGGCAGGAATTTCACAGACAGAAGGGAAAAGTAAGGAAAAGAGCATTAACATGAATGATTTTCTGGCCGTTCGGGCGACGGGCTACCAGGGGTACGGGGAGGTGGAGGCCACAATCGACTGGGATTCCCTGTGGAAAGAGTATGGAGAAGCACTAGGCGCAAAAAATCCAATGAACATGATGCCGGAAGAAACGCCGGCTCTGGCTTTTCTGGAATATTACGTAAAAGTAGAAGTAGAAGGACTGAACGGGGCGAAGAATAAGTGCCTGTCCAACGGAGATACCGTGGCCTACAAGTGGACAATTGATCCGGAAATCGAAGAATATACCGGCGCAAAAGTCACCGCAACCGACGGAGAATTCCAGGTCAAAGGCCTGAAGCAGGCACCAACATTTGACGCGTTTGAAGACATTGAAGTGGAATTCACAGGAAAAAACGGGGAAGGAGTAGCGAATGTGCGTTACACAGGCGAGATTCTTACACCATACAATTTCTGGGCGGAGAATACGGAAGGCCTTTCTAATGGGGATGAAGTGATCGTATCTCTTACGGAGAACGACCCTTTCCTTTTTATCAGCATCTGCGGGAAAATGCCGGAGGCAAACGAGAAGAGATATACAGTGAAAGGCCTCGAATAAGGAGGTACAGTTGAAAACAGAAACGTATGAGATACTTCCGTCAAAGAAGAAAAAGGCGGAGCTGGGCTATAAACGCGCCATCGTACTGCACGGCCTTAGAAAGCTATTGGCAGATCTCGGCGGACAAGGGGAGATGACCTTCCTTTTCAAGAATGCCTATGTGCCACAGGAAGAATATATGGAATCAGTGCTTCTGACGGCGCGCACACCGGAACTGAGTGCCCTGACTGAAGAATATAACCAGACACTGAAAACGGCTGCCGCTAAAGGACACAACAACTATTCCAGGAAAATGTACCTGGAGTCAGGGGACGGTTTAGAGGAGATCCTGCAGGAGGATCTGAAGGAACTATATGGGTATGAGGCGCGGCGCGTGATCGGTAAGGGGAGACAGGCCTCACGCGGGAGCCGGCCATCAAAACGGCTGTACCTATACAATATCCCGCCGGATGCTGCAGACACGCTGTTTAATGACCTGCTTGGAGTGGCCGCTGATTCTGAGTTGGTCGTACGGATGCAGCCGATAGAGCCGCATTTTGCAGAAGAGGCGCTGGGCACGGCGGGCGAATTGCAGGCAGGAGAAGGGAAACAGGCACTGCCGGGAAGAGAGAAGGGGAAACAGGCACATCGCACCGGCCCGGCAGCCTGTCTCCCCAGCCAAGAAGAAAACTGCTTTTTTCGGGCTGCGACGCCTGTGATAAAAGAAGCGGAAGAGACGGGAGAACCGCTGTTTCTGACGGAGTTCTGCATTTTCCTATACGGGGAGAATGATGAAGAGGTGGGCAGGGATGCACAGCTGCTGGCCACCTCGGCGCTGAAGTACGGAGGAATGGTGCGGGAAGGCACCGGGTTTGCGCCGCGCGTTTTTACGGCGGCACAAGTTGCCAACATGCTGCCGGTGAATATCCACGCTGCCTTTGAGACGAAGCCGTTGCTGCAGGGCACCAATCCGGTGAATAACAGCATTATCCTCTCAGATCGCGGGAATGCGTACATCGGGCTGATTACGGGCGCAGTGCGGTCGGGGAAGACCGCAGAATTGAAGAAGGAAGCGGTGCACTCTCTGCTGACAACTGAGGACGAGATTTATGTGGTGACGGCGCGATCGGAAGAATGGGAAGACGTGGGGGAGAGCCTCGTACTTGAAGCTGCAGAGAAGGATGAGGATTACGGGCTGACGCGGCCTGCGGATGTGATGGAGACGGTGTACAGGAAGGCGTACGAAGTGATGCAGCTGTTTGCCGGTAAAGGGAAAACAGGCGCCTCGCCCAAGGCCCCTTTGGCCGGCCGGCGGCCGGCAGTAGGGAGCCAGTCCCCCGGGACGGGGAAGATGGGGATTGTGGAGGTGAACAACGCGGAGGAACTCCTGTTGACGATTGACAACCTGTGGAATAAAGCCATCGCTGCAAAGAAGGAAAACAGAGGGATTCAGATATTTGTGGACGGAATTGATGCATTTTTCTTTGCTGCAGAGACGTCCGATTACCTGCTCGCCATTCTCTCCGGTTGTGAAGTGCTTCACGTGCCGGTCACTGTAACCGTGCAGGACGCCGCAGCCGTCTGCGGGGATCCGGATGCGGCTATAGAGTTCGAGTGCTTTCTCAGGACGGTTACCTTCGCAAAGCTGCTAAATCAGGGGCCGGTGGAGAGAAGAGCGCTGCAGGAAGCATTTGCACTGCCGGACGCGCTTATCCAGGGCGTCGCTGATCAGATGCCGGGGTACGGCGTGCTGATCACGCCGGAGAAGACGGTGAGGTTTGAGGCGGCGGGGTACGTTTAATTGCACTTGGCTGAAAGGGAGAGACGGGTTCCCAAACCGGAGAGGGCAGTTTACAGAATTTTTAGAGTGAGCTGGTCATCGTGAATATTTTGTGAAGGGAAAAGCGGATGGGGGAGACCAGACATCAATTTCATACTACTGCAGGGGCATCGCAGACGCTCGAGCGGCTCGGGCAGGAAGTGGGAGAGCAGGCTGTTCAGTCGGTTGCGCGGTCAGATGAGAACGCAGCTGCCGGGCTGCGGGAGGTACGGAAGTATGCCCAGCCGGTGGCAGAAGTGCTTACTGCGGCCGGGGCTCTAGCCGCCGTGCGGGGGCAGGCGGAAAGTCTGGGGAAGGCAGCCAAGGCCGGGGCGGCGGCGCAGAAGCTTATCGATGCGAAAGAAGACGTTCCGGTCAGGCTCAACATGGAAGAGCAATGGCTGCTGAAGAAGAACCATCAGCAGGTGGAGGACATGCTCCTCCTCCGCGAAGGAATAAAGGACCTGGGCGGGATTAAGATTTACAAGAAAGTGCCGGCGGCCGGAGGTGGAACAGCCGGGACATGGAAGGGGGAAACAGGCGCCGCCGGAGCGGGGAAAGGGGAGACAGGCCCCTTTAGCGGTCGCGCTGCGCCCGCAGCAGGGAGCCAGTCCCCCTCACGGCAGGTGCTGAACCGGAAGGCAACGAAGAAGATGGAGGAGTTCATCGACTCGCCGAAGTTCTTTGACCTGCGGAAGCGGGCATCTGTACGGGCGGTCACCTGGTATCTGCAGAATTCCACTAACGATGTCCTGCACAATATGGATGTCAGGCACATGTCCTGCCGGGACCTTCGCCGGCTCCTAAAGGCAGATGAGAGGAACCCCTCAGGCACATATGGGCGCGCCAGCTCCCCTTTCAGGGGAGCCGGGTACCGAAATGGCGAGGGGCCAATCGGGTTATCCGAAACGGACCGGGCAGCGCTGCGGATCCTGCTCAAGCACAAAGGACGGGAGAAGCTGCGGCGGCAGTATTCGGCGCGGATGGGCTTTGCGCGGCAGAAGGCCGTTCTGAAGCTGCTGCGGCAGGTGCAGAATTCTCAGGGTGACTTCGGCAAGGGGGCTGCCGTGACAGCGGCCATATATTCCGCAGCCGGTGGGGCAGCTCTGTTTACCGGCCGGACTGTCCTGTTGACGGAACGCTTCTGGAAGAAGCATACAAGACTGGGAAGGCTTGTCGGGAAGGGCGAGCGGTTTGTCCTTCGAAAGACAGGACAGGGAGCGGCCTGGATCGCCCGACAGGGCGGCCGTGGCGTGCGGTATGGCGGACGGGAGGCGGCGAAGGGAATCCGCTATGTGGGCGGGAAGGCAGGAGAGGCGGCAGCAAGAGCCTGGGCTGCGAGAAGGGGCAGAAAGGCGCTTTCCGGGGCCGGGAGCACACAGGCAGGTAAATATGCCCTGAAGGTCGGGAAGGGGCTAAACGGGGCCATACGGGGCACAAACGGGGGACTGCTGAAGGGGAGACAGGCACCGCACCGAGCGGTGGGGCGAATTTCCGCTTTTGCCAAGCGGAGCCAGTCCCCCGTAGCGAAGATAAAGGCAGCAGCGGCCAATGCTCGGAAGGCGGCGCAGAAGATAGCTGCTGGCAAAGCGGCCAAGCGGGCACAGGCGGCGGCGCGGGCCCTGGGGAAGGTCGGGAAGACTGCGCTGGGGACAGCACTTATGCCCTTTAAGCTGGGACGGAAGGTACTGGGCGGCATTTTCAAGCTGTTTTCAGGGATCCATAAGTGGGTGCTGATCGGAGGCGGGATCATTGCGATTTTCTATTTCGTCCTGGTTCTTGTCTTTAATTCCGTCATGAACATGGAGGACGAAGAGCAGACGCTGCGTGAACATGCCATCCAAGTGGAAGATGAGCATTGGGTTGGGACCACGGCGCGGGCGCTGGTGGAAAGGTTTCGCGAGAAGGTAGCAGAGGCGGTAGAAGTGGGGAAAACCTATGACAACTATACCCTGACAATCGTTGACGGTGCCGGCAGCGTTCTCGGGTACCAAAGCGGGAAACAGGCAACGGGGGATGCAGAGGGGAGACAGGCCCCTTTGGCGGACGCTGCGCGCCCGGAGCAGGGAGCCGGTCCTCCTATCGAGCTTGCGCCGAATAATGCAAAGGATGTCATTGTGGCAGCCTATGTCATGGCAGGCGGAGACGAAGCGTTTAACAACGATGCTTCCGCCAGGGAAGCCCTGGTGGAAGACCTCTGGGGACTGATGAATCCGCCCACGGAGTATGTGGAATCGGAGATCTACTATTGTGAAGGATGCACCACCGGGGAGGACGGGAGCATTTCCTGTCCCGGCCATCAGGATGTGGATATTACAATACAAGTCCTTTTTCTTTCTGACCTGCAGGCCATGGGGAAAGAAGAAGTCTGTGCAGGCCTTACGAATCCCCTGTATCAGGAAGAGCTTGCCGCCTTCTATGAGGACGGCGGTTGGATTCCGGGGACTGACGACAACGACAACATTCTCTGGACGTCCAATCTCTACACCGGTGACTGGATCACGCTCTACGGGGCGGATCCGGGCAGCAGCGGCGGCTATGCGACCGGGGAGACGCTGACTGCGGATGACATCCGGAGCATCCTCAATAACACGGAAACATCTGAAGAGGCGAAGCGTGCCATTTCCTACGCGCTTTCTAAAGTCGGCTGTGCTTACAACCAGGACTACCACGGAAACACGTCGGTCGACATTTTTGACTGTTCCTCGCTCGTCTACCGCGCCTACCGGCAGGTGGGAATCGATATCTCGAATGCGGGCATTTACACGGCAGCCGAGGAACTGCGTATTGCCGAGCGGAGAGGGCAGATTGTGGAAAAGGCAGAGCTCAGGCCGGGGGATCTCATTTTCTTCGCGACCGACGGGGCTGCGAAAGAAGGACGCTACAAGGGATGCGGGCATGTAGCTATCTATGCCGGCGAAGGAAAAATGGTGGAGGCGAAAGGACGGCTATGGGGAGTAACGTACAGCCAGCTGCGGACAAAGGGAATCGTGGGGATTTCAAGGCCGGGGTGAAGGAAGGGAACAGATGCGGGAGGCGAAGGGAACAGAGCGGGAAACAGGCACCTCGCCACGGGGCGAGGGCGCCTGGCAAATGTCGTGTGGAATGCCTGACAATTGCCAGGCACGGGGTGGCGACGGTGGCGGTGGTGGCGGTGGTGGCGGCGGTGGCGGCGGTGGTGTTGGCGCTGGCTGTCTCGTTTGTGGTGACGGGGCTTGTCACGGGAACACCGACGTATTTCGGGGTGCGGCCGTTTGTAGTTGTGTCGGAAAGCATGGAGCCCACGCTGCACGTCGGGCAGGTTGTGTGGGCAGTACCGGTCAAAGCGGAAGGTTTGCAGGTGGGGGACATTGTTGTATATAGCAGCCCGCTGTTTGGGAAGGACAGCGGTAAACACGCTTCCGATGGGTGGGAAAATGGAAAAATTACAAAATTTCGTGGAACAGGAGAAAAAAATACAACCACAAATAGTCAAAATGCTCCCCGCTGTGGATGGGTATTGTGCAAAAATACAATTCATCGTATTAAAGTATTAAATCCCAATGGAACCGCGGTTCTGCGGGGAGACAATAATTCCAAGGACGACGATACAATCGTTTCCACAGACATCCGATACAAGGCCGTCTTGTACGAAACGCCGAAAATAGTTTCGTTTCTTGACAAGCAAAAGGATGGTGGCTAAAATGACAAAGTACCGTTTCAACCCGACCTGTTGAAGCGTCTTTCCACTATATGCAGACGCGAGCGAACACTCCGGCTCGACCCCAACCCCGCATATAGAACACTACCGGCCGATCGGCCATACTTCCCACTTTATTTTAATTTTAACTGAAGACTGAATACTGCCCGGCTGCGCATTTTTTTCTGCCGGACGAACGAACTTCTGAAATCTGCGTGAGAGGAGGGCGCTATTGCTTTTTCCTGCCGTAGGAAAGACAGCAGGGGGAAGTGTTTTCTTTTTTGCCGATAATTGCCCGCAAAGGTCAACGACAATTGTCAGGCACCGGCAACACTGGCACCGGCAACACCGGCAAGATGACGGTGAAGGCCCCGTCATCTGCCGGAACAGTATTCTTTTTCTCCTGCGCTGGGAGGAGGGTATCCACAGGAGAACGTTACCGCAGGTCAGTATTTATTGTTTGCAACTTAGAAAGCG
>OMTX01000117.1 GCA_900314085.1 uncultured Lachnospiraceae bacterium
GGCGCGCCATGTGCGCGCCGCCTGCGGCCGAGTCAGTCAGAATGCGGCTGAAATATTATTTCTGCTTCGATTCCATATCCGCCCGCATCGCTGCGACGTTCTGGACGATGTTGCCGAAGCCGTAGAGGGCCATGGAGCCAACCCACGAGCCGAGGGAGCCGAGGATCATCACCATGATGCCGCCGAAGACGTAGGCGCCGCCACCAACCCAGGAATTCGAGCCGGCTACCATCATGCCGATTCCGGTGATGACGCTGACAATGATGCCGATCCAGCAGAGAACCTGGGCCAGGGCGCAGAGCTTGGCGCCGACATTCGAGTAGAGGCCGCCGCCCGAAAAGCTTGCCTTCAGGTCATTTGCCATCCCACTCCAATTCTGCTGGAACGCACTGGGCTGACCGTAACCGGGCTGGGGACCATATCCGGGCTGGGGGCCGGGGCCCTGAGGACCGCCGTAGCTCTGCTGGGGACCGCCGTAAGCCGGGCCGCCTGCCTGCTGCGTGTAGCCGCCTGCTGTGCCTGCATTCTGGGGACCTGCCTGAGCTGCATTGGCTGCCGATTCAGCAGCCAGCGGCGCACCGCAGGACGTGCAAAACTTCGTTCCTTCGGGGTTTTCTGCCCCGCACTGAGGACATTTCATAGATTTTCTCTCCTTCCATATGCATCAGGAAACTTTTCCCTGATATTGCATAAAATTATATGCTTTGCGGGCTGAAAAGAAAACCCCTCTTGTGTAAGGCTTTGTTTACATCCCGCCGGTGAAGTGCTAATATGGCGAGGCTGACTATATATATTCTTTAAAGGAAGTGTTTTCTTGTCTGATTCGTATTCCAATGCACCTGAAAATATTGCAGAACCCCACGAAAACAAGATGGGGACGATGCCCGTGAAGCAGCTCATCATTTCGATGTCGCTGCCGATGATGGTGTCGATGCTGGTGCAGGCCCTCTACAACATCGTCGACTCCGTCTTTGTCGCCCAGATCAGCGAGGCGGCGCTGACTGCGGTTACCCTGGCCTTTCCACTTCAGAATGTCATGATCGCGGTCGGCGCCGGAACGGGCGTCGGCGTCAATGCCCTCCTGTCGCGGGCTCTCGGCGAGAAGAAGTTCGAGAGGTCCGATGCCGCAGCAAATACCGCCATCGTCCTCGCCTTCTTCTCCTTCCTGGCCTTCGTCTTCATCGGCATCTTTGCGTCGCGCCCTTTCATCATGACGCAGACCGCCGATGCGGAGATCATTTCCTACGGGACGACGTACCTCTCCATCGTCTGCACCTTTTCGATGGGACTCTTCTTTCAGGTCACATTTGAGAGGCTGCTGCAGTCGACTGGTCTTACATTATTCTCAATGATATCCCAGATCGTCGGCGCGGTTTTCAACATCATTTTTGACCCGATACTGATATTCGGCCTTCTCGGTTTTCCTGAACTCGGGGTCGCCGGTGCCGCCATCGCGACCGTCCTCGGCCAGTGCCTCGCCGCATGCATCGGGCTCACGCTGAACCTCACGAAAAACAAGGAACTGCATTTCTCGTTCCGGCAGATCTTCCACCCGCGCGCGAAGATCATCGGCCGCATCTACTACGTCGGCATCCCGTCCATCCTCATGATGTCGATCGGCTCGCTCATGACCTACCTCATGAACCTGATTCTCGCTGCCTTTTCGTCCACTGCTGTCGCGGTCTTCGGCGTTTACTTCAAGCTGCAGAGTTTCTTCTTCATGCCGGTCTTCGGCCTGAACAACGGCTGCGTCCCGGTTCTCGCCTACAATTACGGTGCCCGCCAGCCCTACCGTATCAAGGCGGCGCTGAAATTCGCCATGCAGCTCGCTTTCGTCATCATGTGCTGCGGAACCGCTATTTTCGAGTTCTTCCCGGCGCCACTGCTTCACATGTTCAAGGCGTCGGATGACATGCTGGCCATGGGTACCATAGCCCTTCGCATTATTGCAATCCACTTTCCTCTGGCCGCTATCGGAATCACGCTCGGCGGCGTCTTCCAGGCCTTTTCGAAGGCGACCTACTCGCTCATCGTTTCCCTGATGCGCCAGCTCGTCGTCCTGATTCCCGTCGCCTGGCTGCTGGCCCGCATCACAAATGATGTCAATGCCGTCTGGTGGTGCTTCCCGATTGCGGAGGTTGTCTCGCTTGCTGTCTCAATTTTCTTTTACAAGCGGATCCGCAAAGGAGTCATTGACCGGCTGTAAGCTCCTGGCGGCGCGGGGTCCCATGGTCTATAGAGCGAAAATTTCACTCAGAAAAAAGCCAGGAGGCGGTATGGCACTCATTGCGTACCATACCGCCTCATTTTTAACTGGTGGCAGACAAGATATGGAACTATAGCCCTGGATTTTGCATTTACCCCCTGAGGAAGAATTTTTTCTGCTCCGCGGATGCTAGGAAATGGAACTATAGCCCGGGGTTTTACATTTTCCCCCTATGGGGGAGGTCTTCCGAGCATGATAGCACACGCAACGCGTGCTATGCGCCTCAAGCCATAGAAATAGGGGAGGAAGTTTTTGTATTTGCCCCCTATGAATGAAACATTCAGATTGTTTGGCGGCAGGTGAGTGGAACTTTTAGACGCGAATTTTTCATTTGTCCCCTACAGTAGGGACTTCAGAAGAGGGGATAAGCACGCGCTGCGTGCCTAGCCCCTCTTCTCGCGGAAATATAAACGGGAGTTTTGCATTTGCCCCCTGTCACGCGATCTTCGTGACCTTGTAATCCTTCGCCTCGACCGCTTCCTTCATGGCCTCGTCGCTGACAGCACCGGAAAGAGAAACTACTGCGGTGCCCTTCTCGTGGCTCACTTCCGCAGAGTCCACGCCGTCTAAGGCTTCGAGAGCTTTCTTCACAGTCGCTTCGCAGTGCTCGCACATCATGCCTTCGATGGAAATTGTCTTTGTCATTTCATTTGTCTCCTTTTCATTTGAATTCTCTTGATTTGTATTCAAACTGCCGGAAGCAGCAGTTTCTGTTATTTCTGTATTCGTGTGTCCGTTCAAGGATGTCTCCGAAGCATTTACCCCTTTATCAGCAGTTCTGCCTTCGGACGCATCTGTGATCCAGTCGTCCGAAGCCGCGCCGCTGCTGCCCTTGCGGCCCGTAGTATTGCCGGCCTTCTTCCGCATTGCCTTGTCATGCCTGCTGTCGAAAGGCTTGAAGAGATTGAGCCGCAGGGCGTTGAGGCAGACCGTGACGGACGAGAAGCTCATGGCAAGGGCACCGACCGCCGGCTTCATCTCAAAGCCCCAGTGGAAGAGGAGCTGGTAGAGACCGATGGCGAGCGGGATGCAGAGGGCATTGTAGAAGAAGGCCCAGAAGAGGTTCTCGTGGATATTCTTCACGACAGCCCGGGACAGGCGGATGGCGGCGGGAACATCCGTGAGCCGGCTCTTCACCAGGACGACGTCAGCGGCGTCGATGGCGACATCCGTCCCGGCGCCGATGGCGATGCCGGTTTCCGCCCGGGTGAGGGCAGGGGCGTCGTTGATGCCGTCGCCGACCATGGCGACTTTGCCGGATTTCTGCAGGTCACGGATGACTTCTTCTTTTCCTGCGGGCAGGACGCCTGCAATGACGCGGTCCACGCCGGCGGCGCGGCCAACGGCCCGGGCGGTGTTTACATTGTCCCCGGTCAGCATGACGACTTTGACGCCAAGCGCTTTCAGCTGTCGGATCGCCTCCGGGCTCTCCTCCTTCATGGCGTCGGCAACGGCGATGATGCCGAGATAGCGTCCTTCTTTCAGGAAGACAAGGGGCGTTTTGCCTTCATTCCCCAGTTCTTCGGCGAAGTTCTTCGCGTCGGCGGGGAGGGCAGCCGCGGAAGAAGCATATTTGAAGGACCCGCCGACAACCTCTGCGCCGCTTAAGTTCCCGCGCAGGCCGTTGCCGGGAAGAGCCTCGAAACTTTCCAGGGAATCAGAATAATTTTCCGCATCCTCCTCACAGTACGTAACGACTGCCTTCGCCAGCGGATGTTCGCTCTTTTTCTCCAGGGCGTAGGCCGTTTCCAAAAGTTCATCCCGCGCAACACCTTCCGCAGGCAGGATGTCCGTCACGGCGGGGTTTCCGGTTGTGATGGTTCCGGTCTTGTCGAGAGCGACGATCTCCGTCCGCCCGGCCGCTTCCAGCGCGGCCGCGGTTTTATATAGAATGCCGTTCTTTGCCCCGATGCCGTTCCCGACCATGATGGCGACGGGCGTTGCAAGCCCGAGAGCGCAGGGGCAGGAGATTACGAGGACGGAAACCGCGCGGGAGAAGGCTGATCCGAAGGGGACGCCGGCGATCAGCCAGCCGATCAGGGTGGCGAGGGCAATCAGCATGACAACCGGTACAAATACCGATGAAACCTTGTCTGCGATCCGCGCAATCGGCGCCTTGGTGGCGGCCGCATCAGAAACCATCGCAATGATCTGGGACAGCGTCGTGTCCTCGCCGACCCGCGTCGCCCGGGCCTTGATGAAGCCGGATTCGTTGACGGTAGCGGCAGAGACGACATCGCCTTCCGTCTTGTCGACAGGGATGGACTCGCCGGTAAGGGCGGATTCGTTCACTGATGTGGCTCCTTCCACCACAATGCCGTCCACCGGGATGGCCGCTCCTGGCTTCACGACGAAGATATCCCCGATGGCCACATTATCTATGTCGATCTCAACTTCGGCTCCGTCGCGTTCAACGACGGCCGTCTTCGGCGCCAGCTTCATGAGCCCCTTCAGCGCGTCGGTCGTGCGCCCCTTCGAGTAGGATTCGAGCGTTTTTCCAATCGTGATCAGGGTCGGAATCATCGCCGCGGTCTCGAAGTACATGTACTTCATTGCCAGCATGTCGACGGTTTCCATATCGCCGCGGCTCATTGCGTCCGCCATCAGGAACAGCGCGACGAGCGAGTAGCCGAACGCCGCCGTGCTGCCGAGGGCGACGAGGGTGTCCATGTTCGGGGCCCCGTGGAAGAGACCTTTGTAGCCGCTTACGAAGAAGTTTCGATTCAAAAATAATATAATCACCGTCAGCAGCAGCTCTATGATCCCCAGTGAGACGTGGTTTCCAATCACCGCCGGAACCGGCCATCCCCACATCATATGCCCCATGGAGAAGTACATGAGAATAATGAGAACCATTACGGAGGAGACCAGGCGCTTCACCATCTTCGGCGTTTCCGTATCCTTCAGGGCTTCCTCTTCCGCCTCGAGAGCCGCCCGGCTGCCGGCTCTCGTGCGGGCGGCGGCAGCGGAGCCGCCGCCCGACGCGCCGTCGGCGCCCATGGGCTTTGCTCCATATCCGGCATCCTCAACGGCCTTCACGATATCCTTTTCAGAGGCGGTTCCTTCCACCGCCATGGAATTCGTGAGAAGGGAAACTGTGCAGGACGTGACGCCAGGCACCTTCGATACCGCCTTCTCCACATGCATCTGGCAGGCGGCGCAGGACATGCCGCTGACACTGTACTTTTCCATACTTGCTCCTTTCAATTCCGGAGTTCCGGTGAACTCCTGCGCAAACACTTTCAGGTGTTAGGTCTTCTGCGCTTGCGTCTTTCCGCCAATCCAGTCCGCCCATATTTTCCTGCAGACAGAAGTTTCTTATTTCATCAATTTTTGAAGGACAGAGATCAATTCCTCAATCGTCGCATCATTGCCGTCGCGGATATCCTCTACGACGCAGCTCCTTATATGCTCCGCCATCAGGGCCTTGTTGAAGCTGTTGATGGCGGAAGACACCGCCGATGCCTGCACGAGGACATTCGGGCAGTAGGCGTCTTCCTCGACCATCTTTTCAAGCCCCCGCACCTGGCCTTCAATCCGTTTCAGGCGGTTCAGGAGATTCTTTCGCTCCTCGCTGCTGCGTTCCTTCGTGTCGTGGATGCCGCAGTGGGGGCAGGT
>OMTX01000145.1 GCA_900314085.1 uncultured Lachnospiraceae bacterium
TCTAAAACCAGAATTCAGATGTTTTTGAATGACACTTTGCTTGTTGGATGTTATAATTTGAAAAACTGAAAGGAGATTGTAGAGATGTCAATTTCAGTGCAAAAACAGGCCCAGACCATGTTTTCAAATTTGAATGAAGACGATGCTGTTTTGGTTTTGGAACTTATGAAGAGAATTTTAAGCAGTGAAAAAAAGTCCGAAAAAAAAGGCGTAAAAATCGGATTGGGAAAGGGAAAAATTTCCTATCCGGAAAATTTTGAAAAGTGGAATCAGGAAGTATCGTCACTTTTTGAGGATTCGTTATGAAAATTTTGTTGGATACGTATATTCTGATATGGCTGATAGCGGATGACTCTAGATTGAAAGAAACTGCCAGATCACTATTACAGGATGAAGACAACGAATTCTTTTATAGTGCTATAAGTGTTTGGGAGATAGCTATAAAACAGCATTTGCATCCAGATGAATTTACTTTTTCACTTGATCAGCTGATTCAGATAGCTCGGGAATCAGATGTCCAGTTTCTTCCACTATTAGAGACACATGCATTAACGTGGGGCAGCCTTCAGATGAAGGGGGGAGAACCTGAACATAAGGATCCGTTTGATCGGATTCTTGTCTGTCAGGCGATATCAGAAGGAATGAAATTTATGACACATGATTCGAAAATACCCTTGTTTGATACAGACTGTGTAATTGAAGTTTGAAAAATGGCGGGAGGGTTCGGCTATTTCCCGAAGTGCAGGAATTTTTTCAATGACTGTTGTCCGAAGAAGAGTGGCCTCAAGGTCCTTTGCAGGGATTGTCCGCACAGGGATTGGCAGCCGATTGATTCTGATATCCTTTTGAGACATCTTCAGGGTAGGCAAGAAGATGGGACAGATGCAGTCGGTCTATATCCCTTGCTTCCGGACGGTACCTGCCGTTTTCTGGCTTTTGATTTTGACAACCACGCCAAAGGAACGGAGAAGACAGATTTTGCCAATACGGATGACAGGTGGAAAGATGAAGTCGATGCTCTGCGGCTAGTGCTGATTAGAAACGGCGTTGACCATTTGGTAGAGAGATCCAGATCTGGGCGGGGAGCCCATGTCTGGATCTTTTTTCAGGAACCGATAGAAGCTTCTCTTACCCGCCGATTCGGAGCCGGGCTTCTGGAAAGAGGCTATCATGAGGTCAGTTTCCGGGCATTTAAGTATTTTGACCGGATGTTTCCAAATCAGGATTTCGTTGATTCGGACGGGCTGGGAAACCTTATTGCCCTTCCTCTTCAGGGAAGAGCGCTCCGGGAGGGAAACACGGCCTTTGTCGATGAAGATTGGAATGCCTACGAGAACCAATGGCAGGCTCTATTTCGTACGGAGAAACTATCAAAGAAAAAAGTCCTAGAGCTGCTGCAGATGTGGGACACGGGCAACCTTGCATTGATATCCGGCCGCGATAGCGGGGAACGCCCGGAACCATGGAACAGAAGAGAGCCGTTTCACCGGGAAGACGTAGAAGGAAACCTGCATATCACGCTTGCAGATGGTGTATATGCAGATGCATTGAACCTTGATGCCCGCCTGCAGAATCAGATTCGCAGTCTGGCCACGTTTCAGAATCCTGTTTTCTACAAGAAACTCCGAATGAAACAGTATACCGGGTATGATTTCCGGACTGTCTATCTGGGACAGGATATCGATGGGTATATCCGTCTGCCCAGAGGCGCTTTAGACGACTTGACGGCAAAGTGTAAAGAAACGGGTATTCCTTACGACATCCGGGACAGGAGGCAATCCGGGAAACCACTCCGGGTGGCCTTCAAGGGGGAACTTCGACCGGAACAGGAGCTCGCTGTCCAGTCCCTTTTACATTATGATAATGGAATATTGAACGCGGCTACGGCATTCGGGAAGACGATCGTATGTGCGGATATCATTGCTGAAAAGAAGGTCAGTACTCTGATTCTGCTGGAGAGTACATCGCTGATGGAACAGTGGGTTGAGGCACTTACGAATTTCCTGGAGATTGACGAAACTCTGCCGACCTATACGACAAAGACAGGGCGGGTAAAGACAAGAACCAGTCCGATCGGTACTTTGCGGGCAGGCAGAGACAAACTGACCGGGATCATTGATGTGGCTATGATCGGATCTCTATGAATTGACCCGGGACAGCAAGGTCAGAAATGAGCAGATCATCAGTGATGTCGCAGCAGCGGTGCAGAAAGGCCGGACGCCGGTAGTACTGACAAAATATAAAGACCATGCCGAATATTTCGCTGAGGCGCTAAAAACAAAAGCAGATCATGTTTTTCTGCTCTACGGAGGGAATACACAAAAGGAAGAGGCGGACATAATCCGACAGATGAAGGTGGTGCCGGATGATGAGACAGTCATCCTTGTGGCAACCGCGCAGAAGATAGGGGAAGGCTTTGATTATCCCCGCCTGGACACCCTGTTTCTCGCTGTGCCGGTGTCGTTCTCCGGCCTTATTTCCCAGTATGTGGGGCGCTTGGCCAGAACCTATGAGGGAAAGCAGGATGTGGCCGTATACGATTATGTAGATCCGCACCTTCCCGTCTTTGACAACATGTATAATAAGCGGCTTGCTGCCTACAAGAAACTCGGATTTACCATTGCAGGCCGGGAGCCGGCAGAGAAACAGCAGGCAGAGGCCATCTACAACGGCTGGAATTATCTGGACACATTTGAACGGGACCTGAATGAAGCAGGCCGGCAGATCATCATTGCCAGTCCCGAACTTACCCAGGACAAGGTGGACCGGCTGATTTCCATACTGAAAGAACGTCAGGAGGCAGGGGTTGAGGTGGTTGTGCTCACATCCTTGTCGGATGATGTTCGTTTCTCAGACAGCAGTTTTGTCAGTGCCATGATCAGTGACCTGCAGGCGGCAGGCATTGTCGTTCGCGTGCAGGAATCTCTGGAGGACCATTACGCTGTCATCGACGGCGACCTGGTATGGTACGGCGGCATGAACCTCCTTGGCAAGGCGGATGCCTGGGACAACCTCATTCGGGTAAAGGATGCACAGGCGTCTGCGGAACTGCTGGAGATGTCACTGGGTAATGAAACAAATGTATAAGGATTGAGATTGTGTGAAAGAGAAGTGATGGAAAAGACGACGGTTAAGGCTGGTTAAGTCTTAAGCAATCTTAACGGGACATCACAAGGACTCTTTAACGGACGACGGCGCACGATGTCCAGTGGACATCGGCTTTTGCGCCGACCGGAGCGAAGCGGAGAGAGCGGGCAGCCTCCTTTTTGTAAGCAACGAGCCAAGGAGCCGGATTCATGCTTGCATGGATGCGGGTCTTTGGCGACTGCAGTCATCGAAACAGCCGAAGGCTATGAAATGACTTAACCAGAATGCTGGTTGAAAATGATGGTAAGGAATCCTGGAGGGTGTTATACTTTATTAAATCATTTGAAGTGGTAAGCTAAAAGTAGAGCCCACCACACATTTTGCTTATAGATTTGCATGGTAACAAGCTGTGGTGCATGATAAAATACCAAAAGGAGGCGAACAGAATGGCTGATCAATATGCTGAAGTGGAAAGAAAACTGGAACTTGTTCCCCAAGACTGCCTTGGAGAGGTTTCTTCATTTATTGATTTCGTGATTTACCGGAACGGACAGAAGAAAGAAACAGCAATTCCTGCAGATGATCGAAAAACGGCTGCCATGCAATTGGCCGGAATCTGGAAGGACCGGGATGATATCGACGTGGATACTATGGTCAGAAATATGAGAAAGGGGCGCCGTTTTGATATTTGACACGGACGTTCTGGTCTGGTTTCTTCGTGGAAATTCGAAGGCGGTTGATACTGTGCTCAATTCGTCTTCTATATCGATATCAGTTGTCACCTATATGGAGTTGCTGCAGGGAGCACGAGATAAGCAGGAAATTGCTCAGATTAAGAGGTCCCTTGGGAAAATGGGCGTGCAGATAGTTCCTATCAGTGAATCTATCTCGTCCAGAGCGGCGGAACTTGTTGAACAGTTTACACTCAGCAATCCCATGGAGCTGGCAGATGCTTTGATTGCGGCGACTTGTCTTAGCTCAGGAGAGCCTCTGATTACTGCAAATGATAAGCATTACAAGGTAGTGAAGGGCTTAGACTTCGAGGTGTTCAGGCCATGACATATGACTTTCTCATGGATGAAGTGAAGAGAATCAGCAAGAATTGAATCTGAGAAAACCGCATTTTTCAGGGCACCGGAAATTCCTAAAACAGAAATTCCGATGTCCTTTTTCATAAATATCAGGGAATCGATCTTGAGAGTGCGAGAGAAGTGTTGGAAAAGTCAGCGGTCAAGGCTGGTTAAGTCTTAACCAATCTTAACGGGACATCACAAGGACTCCTCCCCGTTGAAGGCCTAGCGGCCTCCAACGGGTCCCTCCTCATGATAAGTCGAACGCGCAGAAAGAATTCGTTGAAACGCAGTGATAGAAAGGAGGAGGCTATGCCGCCTGCAGAAGAATTGATGAAAATGATTACCCGCTTAGATGAAAATGATTATAGGTCTGTCGTAGACTTCGTTTCCTACCTGGATAGCAGGCATGAAAAGAACGGCTCTGGCAAAATTCCTTATACGACGGATAGCATCAATGAATGGATTCAGAAAAACGGACAACCGGCATCTTTCACCGGAGAAGTCGGAATAGAGGCGATGCGGGAGCCGACAAAAAATGATGTGTGGTAAATGTCGGATTGCTTAGAAGATTGGTCAAAAGGTGTTTGACTAATCTTTTCACAGTCTGGAAAGCTGGATTTTATATAGAGAGCGGCTGCTTCATCTCCAAAGTCTGGGACGAAGCAGCCGTTTTGATAGATAGCTTTTCTGAGGGCTTTGAACTTCAGTAATGCATGACATTGATGAGCAATACCCACGCCAGCCCGTAGTAGGAAACCACGGCAGTGAGGTCGTTTAAGGTCGTGATGAGGGGACCGGAGGCAACAGCAGGGTCCACGCCGACCTTCTTGAAAAACATGGGTACGACAGTACCGACGAT
>OMTX01000116.1 GCA_900314085.1 uncultured Lachnospiraceae bacterium
ACGCCTGTCATCTCTTCCGGACTCATGAACTGGGCTTTTTTGATATTAATCTTTTTCCCTGTTTCTGCTGCAGCCTTTAAGAGATCCGTCTGCCGGCAGAGAAAGGCCGGAATCTGCAGAATATCTGCAACCTCTGAAACAGGCTTGGCCTGCCACGGTTCGTGAATATCCGTCACTACACGCAGGTCGAAATCGTCCTTTACCTTTTGCAGTATTCGCATTCCCTCCTCGAGGCCAGGTCCCCGATAGTTTTCTGCCTTTGTCCGGTTGGCCTTGTCCCAGGATGCCTTAAAATAATAGTCCAGATCAAATTTTTCAGTGATTTTTTGAATCTGTTCAGCCAAAAACAGGGTCTTCTCTTCGGATTCGATGGCACAAGGGCCTGCCAGCAGAATGAATTTTTCAGCCATAATTAAATGTCTCCAATCTCCTTCACAAAGCGGGAAGCCATCGTAAAATCTTCTTTTGTATCGATATCAATTCCTTCTACCTCATCCACTTCGCAGAGATATGGTTTGAATCCGATACGCCTCTTATGCTCTTTCCAGAGCTCGCTGGTGAATACGAAAAATCCGCTGGTTTCCACGTAAACCGGGGCAAGATCCTGGGTTCGCGGGATCAATGCCGGATCATAATTCAGAGGTTTTCCTTTGTACCAGGCAAAGGTCTGCTCGCGTCGTGCAGCAAACGCAGAATCGTATTCACCGGAAAGCACTTTTGCTACTGCCTTCTCATAGGTTTCCGGCCGAACAAAAGGAGCTGTCGTCAAACCTGCCACATAGATATCCGCATCGACATCATTTGTAAAAGCCGTATAGGTATCCTGAGCCCGAATCTGATCTCCGTCAAGCCATTTTTCTCTCTGCAGAAATTTCAACCGGCTGTCCTGCGGAACATAATCCATAATTCTTTCTTCGCTGCAATAGATATATATATCATCAATGTTTTTACATTTCAGAAGATGATCACAGCAGTACCAGCTGAGCGGGTGCCCGCCCAGGTCCAGGATATTTTTGTTCTGCAGCCGCTGACTGTTCAGACGTATGGTAATGAAGGCTGTAACTTTCACTGTGCTGACCTCATATTATTCTGTAAATAATGAATCAAAATCGACGCGCGGCAGTTCTTCCAGTTCCCCGCCACGGGTAGCATTGTAGAGATGCTGCCCGCGCTTTTCAAGCTCCTGACCGGCAAAGCCGATGAGTTTTCTGGCCTGACCTGTGGCACTGTCTACATAAACATTGGATACGGGATCTGCCCCCTTATAAAAATGATAATTCGGATCACTGGCCCTCACTCCGCTCGTCATATCCACCCCCAACAGGTAGATATCGGAGAATCCCATATAGGCTGCAAGCTGTATAGCTTCATAAATCACTGTGTAGCCATTGTACATGCCTTCGACAAGGTCAAAAGAAAATTCGGGGTGATCTGCCGGTTGCAATAGCCGAAGATACATGTTGTACCGGCTCTCTATATCCGTTCCTCTTAAAGCATCATAAAAGGTCGTGAATTTGACAGCCTTGGCATCCTTCATGGCCTGCAGTGCATGGGCCGCGACCTCCCGGTCTACAACAATATAATAGTCCGGTCGCCACTCTGTATTTTCAAAAGCAAAATAAATCTTGTTGACTCCGAAGCAGACTTCCCCATGTTCCTTCAGACAGCCGAGATCCGACATTCTAAGGCTCGGACCGTTACCAATGAGAAAACACCTCTTTCCTTTATGAATATTCCGGAACTTCCGTAAATCATTATTCATAAAGACGAATCGTTTCAGATATTCAAGTAGCGGGTTAATTTCTCCGTCATTCTGTTGGCTCTTCAGGCTATCCGAAAGATTGTACCCATTTCGAGCCATTTCCCGGATCATATCATTCGGTAAAACCAGTCGGGCACAGCCGTTTTCATTGCATTCGTACCGGTTATTCTCTGTCTCCCGCTGTTTTGTCAGTTCTTCAACTGTCGCTGCCAGAAAAGGATTGTCGCCTTCAGCGATTTCGATTTTCCCATATCTCTCCAGCTGCAGGCGCTCTATCAAATCCGCCGTATTGCAGTAAAACCGGTCGATCCACGGAGAAAGGAAATAGTTCGTAACCTGTGCAGACTGCAGCGACTTTTCAATCTGGCAGATGGATTCATAAATATAAGTGGTAACAAGAATAGAATATTCCGGATGGTTTCTTCTGGCCTCATTCAGCGAAATAACCGGCAGCCCGAAATATTGCGTTCCCCAGCGTTCGCTATCCGAATCAATAATTGCCTCAATACTTTCCGTTCCGAAATACTGAATCAGGGAAACGGCATTTTTCCCGGCTGCGTATAAATAAAAATTATTCATTTGTCTCGACTTCCTTCAGACACCTTCCACAGAATTCCTCACTACGGAAGGCCGATGCTATCGTACGGCCATCAATTTCAGCAAGCGGTTTGCTCAGATACGCAAAATTGGATTTTACAGCCTCCAGAATCTTTCTCTCACACAGGTCATAGATTTCATCTGCTGAGTTTTCAACTATTCCCCTGATTTGTTCAAAGCTTCGATGATCCAAAGCTGAAAGCTGAATATTTCCCTTTTGTAAAAGTACGCTGCCAAACAGCATTGCTGCCAGATAGTTATCATATCTCCTGACAATATCCGCTTCCGGATTGCCTGCTGTCTTTCTTCTTTCCGCGTCACAGTAGCGAAAGATCAGTACAGCAATTATCATCTGAGAAGCATTCAGTCCCTGGAAAATTTCGTCGTAATATTTGTCAAATAATTCACTCTTATGATATTTTGCCAGGAACGGTTTTTTTCTCCAGATCGTAAAAACAGCTTCG
>OMTX01000142.1 GCA_900314085.1 uncultured Lachnospiraceae bacterium
CGAAAAGCCCGCGGCCGCTTTCGGCCGCGGGCTTCTGCCGTCTTTCGTTTCAAACTTCCTCTATGAAATACATCCTCGCCGTGAAGTCGTGGATGGTTGCCGTCTCATCCGACTGACCGGTCCCGACATAGGCCTGCAGGAGGTCGACGCCGGCACCCATGAGGGCATCCCCGAACGCCTCAAAATTCTCGCCCTTTTCATCGAGCTTTACGAATGTCGCAATCGTATTGTGGACGAGGCCGTCCGGCTTTACATGGAAAGGCGCCACGGTATTGACGAGATCCCCGTAGTCCTTGACATTGTGCTTTAAAGGCAGGCTTGTGAAGCGATACTTCTTCTCCGGATCAAGCCCTTTCAGCGTAATATGCCGGTACCGTTCCGACGGGGCGATTTCCCGGATCAGAAGCATGGCAACAGCCTTCGATTTGTCCGCGGACACCGTTTCCCAGGAAACGATATTGCCGGTCGAAAGGCGGTAGAAGTCTCCGAACTGCAAGGCATTCCGGTACTTCTTGTAGATGGCAATCTGTGCCTTCACCTCACCGAACTCTTCCTTCGAAAGGTCGGAGAGATTCAGCTCGTAACCGAGGTTTCCGAAGGAAGCCACAGCAAAACGGGTGAGAATATCCGTTTTTCGAAGCGTCTGGGCGTTGGGTACGGCGGAGACATGGGCGGTCAGCGTATTCATAGGGTAGCCATACGAATAGCCCTCTTCAATAGCGAGGCGCGATATGGCATCCGTGTTGTCCGAAGCCCAGATCTGGGGGAAGAAGCAGAGCATCCCGAGATCGAAGCGATTGCCGCCGGCCGCGCATCCCTCGCAAAGAATGTCGGGGAAGCCTTCTGTCAGTGCCTTCGCCAGGCGGTACACGCCGCAGATATAACGATGGAAGGTTTCCTGCTGCCGTTCTGCAGGCAAATACGGCGAATAGATATCCGAGAAAATCCGGTTCATGTCCCACTTGACATAGGCGATATCCGCCGAAGACAGGACATCGCTGATGGCATGAATCATGTAGTCGACAACCTCCGGATTTGAAAAGTCGAGAATCCGCTGGAAACGTCCCTCGGAATGGTCTTTTCCCGGAATGGCAATGGCCCAGTCGGGATGCGCCCGGTAGAGGTCACTGTTCACATTCACCATCTCCGGCTCTATCCAGATACCGAAGGAAAGGCCGAGGGCTTTGACCTTGTCGGCAAGAGAAGAAAGGCCATGGGGCAGTTTTTTCACATTGACCGTCCAGTCGCCGAGGGACTGGTGGTCATCATCCCGGGTTCCGAACCAACCGTCGTCCATGACGAAAAGCTCACAGCCCGCTTCGGCAGCCTTTTTAGCGAGTCCCACCAGCTTGTTTTCATCGATGTCAAAGTAGGAGGCTTCCCAGCTGTTCAGCAGAACAGGCCGCTCTTTAGCAGCCCACTTCCCTCGGACGATATGGCGCTTTATAAATTCCTGCATGGCATGACTCATGCCCGTGTAACCCCTGTCCGAATAGGCGAAGATAGCCTCCGGCGCTTCAAAGTCCTCTCCCGCCTCCAGAAGGAAGGAAAAGTTCCGGGGGTTAATGCCACAAGCCACGCGCGTCTTTCCGAAGGAGTTCACCTCGTATGCCGTGTAGTGGTTGCCGGAATAGACGAGATTGAGCCCGTAGACAGATCCTGCATCTTCCGTTGCCCCGGCTTCTGCAAACATGGTGAAGGGGTTGGCCCGGCTGGAGGAAGAACCCGTAAAGCTTGAATTTACAAACTTCCCGGCATTTAAGGTGATGTCATTCCTGTTCATCTCATGAGCCCAGGCGCCGGTGAAGGTGGAGATCGTAAAGCCCTTTTCCTTGAAGTCGACGAGGGCGGACAGCAAGCGGTTCAGGCGGACAGGCGCGTTTGTATTGTTCACAAAGCGCGCCGACCGGGTGATGACGTCCGCATCCGCAAATACAGAATAATGTAATTCCAGGGAATACCCGATGTTTTTGTCTTTGAGAAAGATCGTCAGAGTCTCCGCGTCTTCATCCGTTCCGTAGGAGGACGGCAGAGTTTTCATGGCCTTCTTCCCCTTTTCGATCATGTCGTGGGAATAGACGAAATCCGTCGTCGTGGAGCCGTCTGGATTCGAGACCTCCACCATGGGCTCCCGGATATCCCCCTTGCCGGTCCCGCTCATTTCCAGGGCAGCATCCTCCAGGCAGACGTTCTGGTGGGCGTCGTCATACCAGACCCCGTTTCCGATGCCGAAGGAAGCCTTCTCCACGAGGGCAGCGGGATCTTCGATTGTAATCCGCTTCCCATAGTAGAGGTGCTCGAGCTGGCCCGTCTCCATGACCCGGAAGGCATAAGTCGTGTGCTCTGTTGATAGTACGAAAGTCTTCTTGTCAGCTATCTTTTCTATCATTACAATTCCCCTTTATCTATAACCATGCTGCATTCAACCGGAATGGTACTTCTCCAAGTATAGCAAAAAATCCGGAAGTTGCCACAAGAAGCAGGCTTCCGGATAAAAAACGGCTTTATATTATTCTCAACCCCGAAGGCCGAAGGCTGTCTTCACAACCTTGTAGGCGCCGTCGTAGAGGCCGATGGAATTGTTGACCTTGATGGCCTCGCACATATCGGAAAGCAGGCGGTTGTCCTTCAGGAACATATCCACCATCTGCAGAATGTGCGGGATATCGCGGCACTCGAGCGTTCCGTCGCCGACCTCCGCCGAATGGATGGCGCCCCACATCTCGTGCTTGCCGACACGGCGGATGAAGAGCTTGGGAACGGGATAGAAGGCCAGCTCCGAAGGCTTCGTCACAAGAACATCCGCGGACCGCATCAGAAGGTTCGTGATATAGACGGCTTCGAAGATGTCGCTGTGGTAGAAGCCGTGGATGCCGGTCACATCCCCGTCGAGGGCGTCGTCCGCGAACTTCGACGCCTCCGCGAAGTCCTCGAAGTGCTCCGTCGAAACTTCCTTCATGCCGTCTATCTCGCTTACAAGCTCGTCCCAGACATTCTTGTAGTCGCCGACGTTGACGTAGAGGGCAGCCTTGTTGGACCGGATCAGGGGCAGCATGTATTTAATGATGGCCGCAAAAATCTCCTTCTGGGCGCCGGCGCCGCCGATCGTTAAGAGGAAGCGCATGGGGGCATTCTTCTCCTTACGGGACATCCGGCGGGCACAGTCTTTTTCGATATTTTTTACGATCTCGTCGTCGATGTAGTGGCCGGTATAGATGAGGGAGTCATTCGGCATAGGCTTGCAGACAGACTTTTTCATCATGCCGTTCAGAATCCGATAGCCCTGGTAAGCGTTGTGGCACTGGATTGTATGAACCGCGCCCTCAGCAAAGTGCAGGGCCATGGGCCAATTGTCAGGGATGGCATTGACGACATACTTCATGCCGGCATGGACTGCCGCCTGGGCCGGCCACACGTGGGTGCCGATGACGGGGATATCCTTGGGGATGTTCTGATAGACCGGCGCCATGAGCTCGGCATTTTTCTGATCGGAAGCATTGTAGGAAAGGGCCCGGAAGCCTTCATAATTCACGGGTTCCCAGACGAGCTTGTTGAAAATCGGGTTTTTCGACATACGGGAGCCCAGGGAGTAGAGATCGTTCTGAGCCGAGATGACCTTCGTGCAGGTCGTCTTGGGGAAGGAGTTGAGGTCGAGCCAGTAGGGGGTGTAGCCCAATGCCTTTGCGCAGGAGGCCATGGCCATGGAAATGCGGTAGTGGCCGAAGCCCATGCGGATGTTGCCGACGATGATGCCCTTCTCCTCGTCGAAGGGTGCCTCGCTCTCCCCCTCCTCGAGGCGGATGTCCATGACGCCGAGAGAATCCCCGATGACAGGGTTCTTGCGGATCCGCGCATTGTACGATACGTCCGGATCGTCCGGATACTTCTTCGCATACTTGGCCTTGGACTTCGCCGCTTTTTTCACGACCTTGTCCGACATGACGTTTCCGAAAATGACTCTTGACTTGTCTTCCATCTCACCCATTTTTTACCTCTCCTTTTTTTACTTCAAATTCCAGCACCATGTCCTGCACGCCTTCCGCGGAAAGGGTAATCGTCGCGTGACCAGCGATTCCTGCCGACTTCACATAGAAGCCCGTCATTCCGCCGGAAAAGGCCGTCGTATGAGGCCCTATGAGTTCAATCGGCCCGTCGCAGGCTATGCGCAGGGCATCGTTCATGAAAGGAAGGACATTGCCGTATTCGTCGCAGGCCTTCACCCGGACCTCCATCACGTCATAGGTCCGCCCCTCGTTAAGGTTCTCGCTGCTCTGCTCGGCCTCAAGGTGCATCCGCGTCATCGGCGTCTTCGTGACGGACTTCACAACCCGGCCGTTCTTCACGGCGTCGAAGCGATAGACGGAGGCCTTCCCGCCCCAGTCGCCGATGTACTTCTGATAGAGGTCCGTCGCTGCCCCCATGTCCATGTGGTAGATGGCCATCAGGACCGCTGCCGCCTTCGCGACCTTCGGCGTGATGCGATATCCGTGGATGGCCGTCTCATTCAGGCAGATCTTCACGAGCTCGTTCTGCCGTTTCGAAAAACCCTCCCCCTCGATCATGGCATCCCCGATCAGGTCGTCAACGGGAATAGGCCCGTGGCGGAGGTTTTTGTAGGGAGAATCCGTGGGGAAATACTCCTTGATCAGGCGGTCGTTTTTGTACATGCGGACGGAATCCGCATTCGTAATGATGTAGATGTCTCCGCGGACGCTCGCCGGATGCTCACCGATGTCCATTGTCGACGTGATATAAAGGACATCCTGCCGACTCGCCTGGGCAGCGTAGACAAATGCCGCCCCCTTGGGATTGCGGAACATATCCATCACCCCGTGATAGCAGATCCGGTCACCTGAGCCGAAGTCCTTATGCGTATTGTAATCAAACATGCACCAGCCGAAGGAGCCGCAGATATCAGCCTGGCCTGCGACGGAGTCAAGGACCTTGGCATGCCGGAGAATATGGGACAGGATGTGCTCCTCCGGGTCAAACGCCTTCGTCGGGAACATGTGGCCGTTGTACTCACTGATGAAGTAAGCCTTTTCCATGTCCGGCGTGACGCTCGCCTTCGGCTCGCACCCGTCGTTTGCCCCGCTATGGGAGAAGTCGTTGTAGGTATAGACGTCCTCTAAAAGGGACATCTTTTTGTTGCACCGGACACCGCCGGTCTGCCTGGTCGGATCCGCCGCACGGGCTGCTGCATTCGTCCGGGCATAGAATTCATCATCATCCGGGGACTCATTGATCCGCACGCCCCAGAGAATGATAGAAGGATGATTCCGGTACTGCTCAACCATTTCGGTGACATTAGCGACCGCTATGTCCTTCCACTCGCCGTCCCCGATGTGCTGCCAGCCGGGAATTTCCGTAAAGACGAGAAGTCCCCGCCGGTCGCACTCGCTGATGAAGTCCTGGGACTGGGGATAGTGGGAGGTCCGGACTGCATTGAGTCCCAGCTCCTCCTTCAGAATGTAGGCATCGTAGCGCTGCATGGATTCCGGCATGGCGTAGCCGGTGTAAGGATAAGACTGGTGGCGGTTCAGGCCGCGGATTTTCAAGTACCGGCCGTTCAGGTAGAAGCCGTCCTTTTTGAAGACCGCTGTCCGGAAGCCGATTTCCTGTTCATCCGAATCCACAACCTCCCCATCAAGAAGGAGCTCCGTCCGGACCGTGTAGAGGGCAGGATTTACCACGTCCCAGACCTTCACATCCCCGCAGATCGTCTCTGTCCGCCCGTCTGAATAGAGGGGCTGAAAGGAAATCAGGCGGTCATCCAGGAATTGCCGGACAGAAAGCCGCCGGTCAGCCGCCGCTTTTTTTGCCTCCGCGGAAAGGCGGATATCCGTTGTCAGCCTTGCCGGAAGGGAGAGCTCCATCAGACCTTTTTTCGTGATACGGGACGTATCGGGTTCCACGGTAAAGACGGGTTTATAGAAAATATCCTCCATGTGGACCGGATCCTGCACCGTGAGATAGACGTCCCGGTAGAGGCCCCCGTAGGTCATATAATCGATGACAAAGCCGAAGGGCGGCTGATTCAAAGACTCCCGTGAATCGAGGCGGACCGTGAGAAGATTGTCCTCACCGATTTTCAGCTTCTTAAGCGGCACCGTGAAGGCCGTATAGCCGTTCCGATGGGTGAAAAGCTGCTCTCCATTCAGGTAAACCGTTGCCTCATGGGCTGCCCCTTCAAAAGTAATGGAAACGTCCTTCCCGGTGAAGTCCTCCTCCCCGAAAATTGTACGCTGATAGCAGCAGACCTTCTGGTAGGCACTCTCGTCAAAGTAATGAAGCGGCGTGATAGCCGTGCTGTGCGGCAGGGACACTTCCTCGCCCGAAGTCATCGGCTCAAAAACCATGCCAGCCGCAAAGGTGTCTGCATAGGTCCAGCCCCGGTCCATATAGATTCTTTTCCCCATGAAAAATCCCCCTGTATATCCGATGTTTACAGCCGGTACCAGGTCATCCGCATCCGGCATTCGTCGAAATCAGCGCGTCTATTATGCGTTTCAGAAACCTACCTGCTGACAACGATGCCGTCGATCAGCATGTCGACAAGCTGGTTCAGGGCATCCATATAGTCAATGCCCTCGGAATCGAGCTCGGAAGAATTCAGGAAACGCTCGACCGCTGCGGAATAGATGCATTTGAAGACCGTGAAATTGACAGGGCGGAAAACCCCCTCGTCTATTCCGTTCTGCAGGGCCTTGAATGTGATGTCCCAACCGTCCTCCAGACGCTCATTCATCCGCTCGTAGGCCTTGGGGAAGCGGTCCTTCATCACATAGAATTTCGTGAAGTCAAAACCGGCGTAGTTCTCCGGCAAAGCACCGAGAACTCTACGGAACTTCTCGACGGTGGAAAGGGAGCTGTCCTCCAGAAAGCTCTCCTCTTCCGTCTGAATCTCGTCAAAGACATAATCAACCATGTGGAGGAGGACAGCCTCCTTGTCGCGGAAGATCACGTAAATAGTCTTCTTGCTCATGGAGATTTCCCGGGCCAGATCGTCCATCGTAAACTTGGGGCCCTTTTTCTTAAAGACGGAAAGACCTCCCTCTATGATCTTTGTCTTTGCCTCGTCGTAAGTCAGCATTTCATCTGTCCTTTCGTAAACTGAAGAGGAAACCGTACCACGGTGGAAACCGTTTCCATTGAATTAGTTTCCATTGTAGCACGGACGGCCTGCCCAAACAAGGGCTTTTTCGAAAACTGAGAAGAAAATACAAGGAAACGCAAAAGGAAACGAGGCGGTGAAATCAGAAAGGCCGCCCCCTCACGGGAGCGGCCATCATGGCACAACGGCAGCATCGGACTTCAGAAAGAGGCAGCCGGGCTTTATATGATTCTAATGCTTTTTTTAAAGGACAGCGAGGAAGCGCTTGAAAGCAGCAAGGCCCTCGTCCGTGCACTTATATACGCCCGCATCCTCAAGGACGCGGCAGAAGACCTTGCCGACTTCCTGCTGCAGGATGCCTTCGATATTGTCCACATTGACGTCCGGGTACTTCGGGAGGAATTCGTCCACCCAGTCGGCGTGCTTGGCAAGCGTCTCGTTTGAGCGGATGTCCTTCCCGCTAACGATGTAATCAGCGAGGTCGGAAAGTTCTCCCTTGAGGCGGGAAGGAAGAACGGCGAGACCCATGACTTCGATGAGACCGATATTTTCCTTCTTGATGTGGTGAAGCTCCTCGTGGGGGTGGTAAACGCCAAGAGGATGCTCCTCCGTCGTAATATTGTTCCGGAGGGCCAGATCCAGCTCGTAAACATCGCCATGCTTCCGCGCAATCGGGGTGATGGTGCTGTGGGGCGTACCATCGGTCTCCGCAAAGATGAAGGCGCTCTCGTCCGTGTAGCCGCGCCACGCCGAAAGGATATGGTCAGCCAGGGCGATGACACGTTCCCGATCCGTCCCGTTCAAACGGATGACGGAAAGGGGCCATTTCACGATGCCGGCCTTCACGTCCTCATAGCCCTTGACCGTAAACTCATAGATCACCGGCGCCTTCTCCATGGCAAATGTATAGTGGCCGCCCTGAAAGTGGTCGTGGGACAGGATGGAACCGCCGACGATGGGCAGGTCCGCGTTCGAGCCCAGGAAGTAATGGGGGAAAAGATCCACAAAGTCAAAGAGCTTCTCAAAAGCCGCATGATCGATCTTCATCGGGACATGCTCGCCGTTAAAGACAATGCAGTGCTCGTTGTAATAGACATAAGGGCTGTACTGGAAGCCCCACTTGCTGCCATTGATCGTGAGGGGAATAATGCGGTGATTTTCCCGGGCCGGATGGTTGACACGGCCGGCGTAGCCTTCATTCTCCATGCAGAGCTGGCACTTGGGGTAGGCGGACTGCTTGGCATTCCGCGCGGCAGCGATGGCCTTGGGATCCTTCTCCGGTTTTGAAAGATTGATCGTGATATCAAGCGTTCCGTAGTCCGTGTCAATCGTCCACTTGAGATCGCGGGCCACGCGGGCAGCGCGGATGTAGTTCGACTTGCGCGAGAAATTGTAGAAGTACTCCGTCGCAGCTTCCGGAGACTCTTCGTACTTCGCCTTGAAGACGCGCTGCACCTCTGCCGGCCGCGGCGTCAGGCAGTTCATGAGGCGGGTATCGAAGAGATCCCTGTAGACGGGCGAATCCTCGCAGAGGCCGCGCTTCACGGCCTCTGCAAGAAGGTCGTTTAAGATATCCTCGAGTTCCGTCGAAAGCCCGGACACATCCTCATCTTCATACTCGTCCTCTTTGAAGCAGTCGAGCAGCAGATTCGTGGCATAGGTGCGCTCGCACGCATCCATGAGGCCGCTCTCAATTCCGTAATTCACCAGTCGCTTGATATCCCCTGACAGCATGTTTTCCTCCAAAAAAATAAAGCCTGTTTCCGGCAGCCGCCGTTGTACCCTTACGCGATTGTAAAAATTCGTTTGTGGAAACTATTCTAGTATTTTCGGTTTCCTTTTGCAAGAAAACGAAAAAACTTATCTCATCTCTGCAAAGGAGACAGTCGAATTTGCCTCATGCCCTTAATTTTTCTTTAACAGCCTTCGCCCTCTCCTTCATCTCCGCCGCGTCGGAAAGGACGGTTTCCGTGACGTCCGCCCCGCCGATCATTCGGCCGAGCTCTTCTATGGATTCGGGCTCTGTCAAAAGGCGGACCGTGGAAAGGGTTCGTCCGTCGACGACAGCCTTTTCGATGAGCAGGTGGCTGTCTGCCATGGCAGCGATAGCCTGCAGATGGGTAATGCAGATGACCTGGGTTTTCCCTGCAATGCGGGCAATCTTTTCCGCGACGGCCTGGGCCGTTCGGCCGGAAATTCCGGTATCGATCTCGTCAAAAATATAGGTGCCGGCAGAAGATGCCCCGGCGCTTACCGCCTTGATCGCCAGCTGAATGCGCGAAAGCTCACCGCCGGAAGCGACGTCCGCCAGGGCTCGCACCGGCTCGCCCGGATTCAGGGCAATAAAAAATTCTGCCTCATCGCATCCGTTCCTCGTGCAGGAAGAAAGCCGGGTGAAGCGGGTTTCAAACTTCACGTCGAGGAAGGCGAGGTCGGAAAGCTCCTTTTTGACGGCGGCAGCATATTCGGCTCCCGCCTTCCTGCGGACCTCCGATACCCTGTCAGCGGTTTCATTCAGAGCCTCCTCTGCTTTCTTCAGTTTCGCAGCCAATACTTTCCGCGACTCTTCCAAATCGGAGAGCGTTTCAAGCCGCTTTTTCTTTTCCTCAAGTCCGGCAAGAATCTCCTCAATCGTCCGCCCGTAGCGGCTCTTCAGGGTGTTCACGAGGTCAAGGCGGTCAGACACTTCCCGGAAGGCCTCCTCGGAAAATTCCCCGTCATCGACGTAGGAATGGAGATCCCGGTTGAAGTCACTGAGCAGCCCCTCCGCATCGGTAAGCGTTGAGACAAAATCCGAAAGCTTCTCGTCATAAGCGGAGACGGAAGAAAGAGCACGGAGCGCCCGTTCGACAGTCTCTGCAGCGCCGCCATCCCCATCCACGCTTTCAAGGGCTTCCGAAACCCCTTCCCGGATCTTCTCCGCATGGGAAAGCGTCCGGTACTTTTCCTCAAGCTCCGCATCTTCACCCGGCTTCAGGGATGCCTCTTTGATGGTCTCAATATCGTGTGTCAGATAGTCGATCTGCCGGGCAGCTTCCGCCGGATCGATGTCCGCCTCTTCCCACTGCTTCATGAGTTCCCGCCAGGCGTCGTAGGCGGCAGAGAGCTCTGCCTTCGGACCGGTCAGTTCCTTCCCGGCGTAGGCATCGATGAGAGCCAGGTGGTTTGCCTTTTTCAGCAGACTCTGGTGCTCCTTCTGCCCGTAGATATCGATGAGGATTTCCCCGGCCGCATGAAGCCGCGGAGCCGGAACGGATTCGCCGTTGATTTTTGCCGCTGTCCTGTCCTTTCCGATTCGCCGGGACAGGATGACCTCCCCGTCATAGGTCTCGACATCGATCTCATGAAGAGCAGCCTCTTCCTCCGGGGAAACGGAAAAGACGGCTTCCACGAAGCAGTCCTTCGACGGATCCCGGACAGCCTCACGGTCGGCCTTTGCCCCGAGAGCCAGCCCCAGTGCCCCGAGCAGAATGGACTTCCCCGCTCCAGTCTCCCCGGTCAGGACATTGAATCCGGGCCCGAAGGTGACGGACGTCTGCTCGATCAAGGCATAGTTTTCGATATGAAGTTCTTCCAGCATGTATTGCTTCTACCTCCCGTAATGAATCCGGCAGCAGGATTGTACAGCCTGTGCGGCCGCGCACATATCCTTTCCCTGTAAAACACCTGCCGGATATACGGAAACTACAGTCCCGATTCGGACTTCAGCTTCCGCCCGATGCGGTCGAGAAAGTTCATGTCGGAAAGGCGGACAATGCGGGCCTTGGCCGCGCATTTCCTCACGCTGACACGGTCGCCGGGAAGAAACTCCTCAATGGAATTTCCGTCGTAGGAAACGATGGCTGCCTCCCGTGTATGCGTCCGCCGGCGGACGATCTCGACTGCAATTTCATCTGTGCTTGCGAGAATAATGCTTCTGGAAATCAGGGTATGGGGGTTGATCGGCGTCATTACAATGAGCTCAATCAGCGGGTCGACAATGGGCCCGTTGGCGGAAAGATTGTATGCGGTTGAGCCCGTGGGGGTGGAAAAAATGACGCCGTCGCCATTGAACCGGTACAGAACGGTTCCGTTGACATAGACTGTGATCGAAATGACCTGGGCGGGATTCTCGGACGAAATGACGATGTCGTTCAACGCCGCTACCCGCTTGGAATTGGATTCGAGTCCGCCTTCAAGAAGCATCCTCTCTTCGATATCATAATTCCCGGCGACAAGACTGTCAATAGCGTCGAATACGGTCTCCGAGTCGAGGTCGCAGAGGTAGCCGAGGTGGCCGGTGTTGATGCCGAGCAGGGGAACGCCGGTACCGAAAGTCCGTCGGGTGGCCCGGATCAGGGCCCCGTCCCCGCCGACCGTCAGGATGCAGTCCGTTCCTTCAGGAACGGGAAGGGGATCGTCGTTTCCCCGGGGCGGCTCTATGGCGATGCAGGCCTTGCCGCCCTTCAGTTCGATTTCCGACGCCATGCGGCGCGCCAGCCCCATATTTTTTTCTTTCTCGTCTTTTGTAATGATCAGAAAGCTTTTCATACTGCGGTTCCTCGTGCACGCGCTCACCGGTCCAGTTCCCTGTGAGCCTCTTCTACCACCTCATGAATACTGTTTAAAAGCCTGTCTCCTCCTGGCAGAGCGTCTTCCGCCTCAGTCTCCGAAAGCGCATTTGCAGCTGTTTCTTCCTGGATCCCTGCTTCGTTTCCTGCCAGCTCCCCGTCCTTCTTCGGAACGGGAACCGGCGATATTCCCTCCCGGTCTTTCCTGAGCCAGATGAGATACTCGATATTGCCCTCCGGTCCCTTGACGGGCGAGTAGGTAAGTCCGAGCGGGGTAAAGCCTATGATTCGCACATCGCGCACGACACTTGCAATGACATCTTCGTGGACAGCCGGATCCCGGACAACCCCCTTCTTTCCTACCCGGTCTTTTCCCGCTTCAAACTGGGGCTTGATGAGGCAGACCATTTGCCCGCCCTTTTTCAGGAGATTATAGGCGGCCGGCAGAACCTTGGAAAGCGAAATGAAAGAGACATCGCAGGAAGCAAAGTCGAGGGGTTCCCCGATGTCTTCCGGTGTGAGATAGCGGACATTCGTTTTTTCCATGACAACGACGCGGGGATCCGTACGCAGGGACCAGGCAAACTGCCCGTAGCCGACATCGACGGAATAGACCTTCGCCGCGCCGCTTTGCAGCATACAGTCCGTGAAGCCGCCGGTGGAAGCCCCGATATCCATGCAGACTGTCCCGGTGAGGTCAAGCGGAAAGGTCTTCATCGCCTTCTCGAGCTTATAGCCCCCGCGGGAGACGTAGGGCATGTCCTCCCCCTTCACGGTGATCTCACTGTCTTCCGCAAAGGTCATGCCGGCCTTGTCTTCCCGCTGCCCGTCAACAAAGACCTTCCCTTCCATAATGAGGCGTTTGGCCCGCTCGCGGGATGGAGCAAGATTTCTCTCCGTTACCAGAATATCAAGTCGTTTTTTTGCCATCGTACTCCAAAAATAATCCTGCCCGTGCGAAACGCTGCCGCACAGGCCTTACACCTTTTCCCTCCACAGGTCCTCTGCAGCTTTCGCTATGCCCGCCGCATCGAGCCCATACTTCCCGTAGAGGGTTCCGCAGTCCCCCTGGGGAACGAATTCATCCGGATACCCCAGGCTCTTCACCTTCCCTGAATAGCCCTCCGTATAGAGATATTTGAGGACAGAAGCTCCGAAGCCCCCGTGCAGGATGCCGTCTTCCACGGTGAGAAAGGCATCGTATTTTTGAGACGCCTCTTTCAGAAAAGCCGTATCAATGGGCTTTGCAAAGCGGGCATTGACGAGTGCCGGATGAAAGCCCCGCTCTGCAAGAATTTCCATGGCATCCCCCGCATGCTTTACCATAGCTCCAAGAGCCAGGATACAGACCTTTTCACCGGGGATGAGTTCCTCGCATTTTCCGATCTGAATCCGGGCCCGGCTGCCCTCGAAATCCGTGCAGACACTGCCGCGGGGGTAGCGAATGGCAATGGGATGGCCGTAAGAAAGGGCTGCCTTTACCATGTCGGAAAGCTCCCACTTGTTCTTCGGGGCGCAGACGACCATATTCGGAATCGTCGAAAGAAAGGCGATGTCAAAAACACCCTGATGGGTAGGCCCGTCGCGGCCGACGATGCCGGCCCGGTCTACGCACAAGACAACAGGCAGATCCTGAAGGCAGACGTCGTGCAGGATCTGGTCGTATGCCCTCTGCAGGAAGGACGAATAGATGGCAACGACAGGCTTCCGCCCCTCTGCCGCAAGCCCTGCCGCAAAGGTCACGGCATATTCCTCCGCAATGCCTACGTCAAAGAAGCGTTCGGGGAATCGGTTGTGGAAACGCTTGAGCCCTGTCCCGTCCATCATGGCGGCAGTCACGGCACAGACGGCTTCGTCCCTCTCTCCGGCCTTCAGCATGACGGTGGAAAAAATATCGGAATAGGAGACATCCTTGTGATTTAAAGGGAGTCCGCTTTCAATTTCAAAGGGCTCCGCCCCGTGAAAACGCGAAGGGTGCCGTTCTGCAGGCGCATAGCCCCTGCCCTTCTTCGTCACCACATGGACGAGGACAGGGCCCTCAAAGCGGGCCGCCTGGCGGAAGACATCTTCCATCTCGGGAATATTGTGCCCGTCGACCGGTCCCAGATACATGATTCCGAGCTCTTCAAAAGCCATTCCCGGAATGACGAGCTGCTTGATGCCGGACTTCGTCCGCCGGATCTTCGAAACGAGCTTGTCGCCGACGACCGGGATCCTCTCCAGGGATGTCTGGACATTTTCCTTGAGGCCGGTATAGCCGGGGGAGGTGCGGAGGTGGGACAACTGGATAGCCATGCCGCCGACGTTTTCCGAAATCGACATATTATTATCATTCAGAATAATAATAAAATTCGTTTTCAGCGCTCCTGCGTTGTTCAGGCCCTCATAGGCCATACCGCCCGTCAGCGCCCCGTCTCCGATGACAGAAACGACGTGGTAGGTATCCCCGGCAAGATCCCTGGCCTTCACCATACCGATTCCTGCAGCAAGAGACGTTGAGGCGTGGCCGGTTCCGAAGGCGTCCGCTTCTGATTCGGTCCGCTTGGGAAAGCCTGAAAGGCCGTCATAGTCACGGAGGGTGTCAAAGGCTTCTTTCCGTCCCGTCAGAATCTTGTGGGTGTAGGCCTGGTGCCCGACGTCCCAGATGATCTTGTCGTCAGGTAAGTCAAATACCCGGTGAAGGGCAATCGTCAGCTCCACCGTTCCCAGGGAAGAAGCCAGATGGCCGCCCTTTTTCGAAAGCGTTCGGATGAGGAAATCCCGGATTTCCCCGGAAAGGGCCGGAAGGTCGCTCTCTGCGATTTTTTTTATATCGCCGGTTTTTTCTATGCGTTCAAGTATCATATCCGAAGGTCTTTCCCGAAACAGGCGCCTGCGGGAAAGAGATATATAGCAAAACAATCCGTATCAGCGGAAATGTCACACCAGCTCGTCGTCCCCGTAAACACCGTGTCCGTCGCCGCCGTATCCGTTCCCGTCCGATCCGCTTCCCCGGGGCGGGGTGAAAGGAGCTGTAGAGCCGTCCCCTTTCAGGATGCGGACCTTCTCTTCCACGGATTCCACCTTGCCGGTGACATAGGAAAGCAAGGCTGTTCCCTTCTGATAGAGGGCAAACGTCTCCTCAAGCGGCAGGGCAGGATCCTGCATTTTCGCTGTAATGTCGTCGAGCTCCTTCAGACCGTCCTCAATGGAAAGGTCTGAAAAATCGTATACCGTTTCCTGTTCTTCTCCGTTTTTCTTCTTTGCCGTTGCCATTTGTTTTCTCCTCAAATACAGTCCTTTGAACTTCTATATTCCTTCATCCCACCACCGGCATCCTGATTGCGAAAGAGCTGATTTCCCTGAAAGTTTCCTGATGTCAGGACTTTTCATCTCCGGAATGCGTCTCCAGGACCTCAGCCTTTGCCTCCCCGTCTGCAAAGCGGATGGAAAGCACATCTCCCGCCGAAAGGGAAGCTGCTTCTTTCACATTGTGCCCGTCCGCATCCGATATATAGGAGTAGCCGGCAGCCAGCGTCCGGAGCGGCGAAAGGCCGTCGAGTACAGCCGCAGCCTTTGCAATATCCGCCTTCCTGCTCAGAAGCTTCTTTTCCATGAGTTCGCCCGGACTCTTCGTCCGCATTCTGACGGCCACCAGAGTTCGCGTCAGGCAGGACTCCATGGCAGAGTCAAAGGAAGCGCGGCGGGGGAAACCCTGCTTCAGGGCGGAAAGGCGGCGGCTCATGGTCTCGTCAAGCAATGCCTTCTCCGGCAGGGCCTTTTTTGCTGCTGCCATCTTCCGATTCATCGCAAGATCCAGCGAATCCGTCTTGTCAGAAAGGCGCTGGACCAGCTCCCGCACCCGGGCTTCCGGTGACAGGCGGGCCAGCATCCCTGTGTCCCGCTCCATTTCCCGATGGATGCGCTCGGTCTTCAGATACATGGCGTGATTCATACGGTCTGAAAGACCTTTTCTATTATTTTCAAATTCACTGTAGGAAAATACGGCAAGCTCCGCGGCTGCTGTCGGCGTCGAAGCTCTGGCGTCCGCAACAAAGTCAGACAGGGCGAAGTCCGTCTCGTGCCCGACTGCGGAAATGATTGGTGTTTTGGAAGCGAAAATCTGCCGGGCAACGATTTCCTCATTGAATGGCCACAAATCCTCGAGAGAGCCGCCGCCGCGGCCGACGATCAATGTGTCAAAGCCGAGAGCGTCCATCCGAGCGATGGCCTCGGCAATCTCTTCCGCAGCCCCCTCTCCCTGCACTTTCACAGGAAAGAGAGTAATGGAGACATGGGGATTCCTGCGCTTCGCATTCTTGATGATGTCTTCTATGACGGCTCCCGTAGGTGAAGTGACGACGCCGATGTTCTGTCCGAAAGGGGGAATGGGCTGCTTGTAGGCAGGGTCGAACATTCCCTCTTCTTCGAGTTTTTTCTTCAGTTCCTCATAGCGGATATAGAGGTCACCGGTCCCCGCCCTCTCGATGCGCCGGGCATAGAGCTGATATTTCCCGCCCTCCTCATAGACGCCGACAGAACCGGTGACGACGACCTTGTCGCCGGCCTGCATCTTGAACTTAAGGCCGCTCGTGACAGACGACCGGAACATCACGGCAGGAAGGACGGACTTTTCATCCTTGATGGAAAAATAGATGTGGCCGGACCTGTGATAGGTCAGGTTCGAAACCTCTCCCGATACGGCAATGGAAGAAAACAGGTCTTCGTCGGCAAACATGGAGGCAATGATCCGGTTGACGGCAGATACACTGTATACTTTTTTCTCTTCAGGCATAGGCAGGTCTCTCCTAAACCAGACGGGCCAGCACCCCGTTTACAAAGGAGCCCGAGTTTTCGTCCCCGTACTTCTTTGCAATGTCAACGGCTTCATTGATGGCAATGCCGGCATCGAGCCCCTCCTCCTGCATCTCGTAGAGGGCAAGGCGAATGGCCGCAAGGTCCGTCTTCGGCATGCGGGAGGTCTTCCAACCCGATGTCTTTTCATTGATGGCGGCATCGAGCTCTGCCTTCTTTTCAATGATACTGTCTGCCCGGCCTTCGATTTCTTTTTTCTCGTCATCCGTCATTTCATCGAGGCCGGAGAGAAACGTAGCCGCCTGCTCTTCCGCTTCCTTTCCGGAATAGAAGTCCGACATATAGACGATTTTGAATACTGCCTCGCGAATTTCCCGTCGTGTCATAGTGATTTCTCCTGAGAATAATATAGTGCGCCAAATCGCCTGTTTTTGAGCAGGTATGCAGAGCACGCCCCCACATAAGCTGACGAAAGTAGCCGCCTGCAAAAAAAGGCGCCGTAGGAAAAACCTGCGGCACCCTCAAGCGTTTGCTAAATCCACTGCAGCAGGACGTTTTGCGCTGCCCTCTGCTGTGTTCAATGATTTCCAGGTACTGCTACGGAAGCAATTTTGATGTCCACGTGGGACACCTTGATGCCGGTCATATTCTCGATTGAGGAACCGACCTTTGTCTGGACATTCGCCGTGACCTCGGGAATGCCGTAGCCATAGGCAATCTCCAGCGCCAGCCGGATCGTAATGGAGTCATCCGGATGGGAGATGATTTTGATAGCCCGGGACAGGCGGGCTGCCGACAGCTTTTCGATGTCTCCGTTCACAATGCCGCCGGCCAGGCACGAAACTCCCTCGACCTCCGTCGCGGAAAGTCCGGCGATGACAGCAACGACGTCCGCGGAAATGAAGACGCCTTCCTTGACTTCAAAGCTACTCTTTTCGTTTGCCATGACAAACCCTCCATGAAAATCTATAGGGCAATTATAGCAAAAGAGGGGAAAAAGGGAAAGAGATTTATAGTTCCGCCCTAATCAGGTCCGCTGCCGGGCCGATGTAGTCCTCGCGGGCGGAAAGGGAGGAAAAGAGGAAGCGGTCCGGCCGAATGGAGGAATCGTAACGACTCACGAGTGCAATGAGATCTGAGCGGACTTCTTCGTCAGAGAACATGGGACCGTAGAGGACGATGCGGTTCGGAGCCAGGATGGTGACGGCGTTTACGAGCATGCGGGCGAACTGGTCCATGGCAGAGGAAAAGCCCTTGAAAGCCTTGGACTGCTTCGCTTTTTCCTGTGCGTAGATTTTCCCGAAATCCGCCATTTCAAAGGGACAAAATTCCGTCAGGGCAGGGTAGCTCGCCACGGTTTCAAGACAGCCCCGCCGCCCGCAGGAACACTGCTTTCCATTGGGATCCACGATGAAGTGGCCGAGTTCGGCGGCTTTCCCGTGCCGGCCCTCGTAGATTTCCCCGTCGATGACGACCGTGGCTCCTATTCCGGGCCCCCACTTCACGAGCATGAGATTGTCATAGAATCGGCCCGCCCCGAAGAGGAGCTCCGCAGAGGCGAAGGCGTTTACATTATTCTCAACACGGACGGGAAGGCCCAGCTCTTTCTCCAGGATGTCCGCGATGGCCACCTCCCGGTCCCAGATGCCGTAGGCCCTGAGGCTCCTCCGCTTTTCCGGATCCACAAGGCCTGTGATGCCGACTTCTGCGCCGAGCAGGCGGTCAGCGGATTCCTTTTTTATGAGCTTCTTCGCCTCTTTTGCCAGGCTTTGAAGGAAGTCCTCCGGCGATAGAGCGGTGTCCATCGGAAGCGTTTTCTTTCCGATGGCGTTTCCGTAGAGGTCCGTCAGGGCGATTGAGGCTCCCTCCGGCTCGATATTGATGGAGAGGGCGTGGCGGTAATCCTTGTTGATGTCGAGGAGGATCTTCCGCCTGCCGGCTCCCGCGCTGCCCTCTTCCACGCCGGATTCGAACAGGAGCCCCTGCTCCTTCATCCGGCCCGTGATCATCGTGACACTTGCCGGCGTCAGGTCTGCGGCTTTCGCAATATCCTTGCGCGACATAGCGCCGCGGGAGTTGATGAGGGAGAGAATCAGAGCTTCATTCCCCTTCCGGATTCTGTCCATGTTCATTCCGCGTGTCTGCATCGAAAGCCATCCTTCCTCTTCGTCAGGAGCCACATACAATGGAAAACAAAAAGCATCCGGGTATCCGGCTCTGAATTGTTTCATTTCTGCTTAGAAAAAGGCTGCCCGCTCTTCCGGGCAGCCCTGTCCTTTTTCCTCAGTCGAATACTTCAATCGGCAGGTTCAGCATCTCCGCGAGCAGTTGGAGTTCCTGCAGCGCATCCCCGTAGATGACGGCGTAGTGGGGCTCCCAGCCCTCCTTCACCGCCTTTGTGATAAAGTCCGCCGCTGCGTGCTCCGTCTGAACAACCACCGAGGTGCCATAGAACTGCTTCGGCCGGTCAAGCGCCCTGCCTGGCGCTGCCAGCAGGCGGAACTGTCCGTTCCTGTCCTGTCCGACTCGGAAGATGACGACATGCTTTGCGGCCTTTGCCCCAAACTCCAGGGTTGGTCCGATGTGGCGGTTGCAGTGCTCGCCAATGACAGCCCCGGTATCCTCTCTGGCCAGCGAGCATGCTGCCATTCCGCAGTGCCAGAAGGTGACCGTATTCTCTCCTTCATCCATGGAAACGGGATCTCCGAAGAAGGCGGGGCTGCCGGTCAGCGCCTGTCCGATATACATGGAAAGGGCCCCGTAGGTATCCGCTTCACAGGATGCCGGAATGCCGAGGTCATTCAAAATGCCAAGCACCGTGCAGACCGGCGTTCCGAAGGCCGTGAAAAAGTCCGGCCAGCAGCGGGACGCCAGGGCTCCGATATGGTGCTCCTCCGCATATTCCCTGTAGCTCTTGTAGAGACGGGCGAAATCGGTTCGGTTCTTCTCCGGCGTCGCATCAAGCCCTACCGTCCGCTGCTCTGCATCGGAAAGATAGGGGGCAATGTCATCCTCCGTATAGGCCTTCGCCCGATCGATGAGCTCGCGGGCTTCGATGGATACAAGGTTCACACCGAAAACGGTCCGCATGTCAAGGTCCAAGCCCCGTCCGAAACCGAAGCCCTCGGGCGTATGGCCGACCGCCAGCAGATTGAGGCTCTGCAGATCAAATTTCACCCTTGCTGCCTTGACAGCCGCATGGACCGCCTCCTGAACAGCCTCCTCGTCGGGACTGCCGAAAACATAAGGAAGCGGTGCCTCCCGGAAACGTTTGAAGGCATTGGCTGCGGAAAAGGCCCCCGTCAGAGAGTTTAAGCGCAGGCGCCCGCCGTCAATCACCGGCTCCCGGAGCGTCCAGAGAAGGACGGGACAGTCAAAACGGGAAAAGACCTCCGTCGCATAGGCGGCATTCGCAAACGTAATATTTTGAAGGACGATGAGCGACGGATCTATGCGCTCGCAGAAGGCCTTCAGCTTGTCAAGAGAGAGCAGCATCTCGTCGGGAACAGCAAGGCTGTCCGTCAGCCGCTCCAGAAGTTTCTTCGATTTTTCGAATTCTGCCCCTGCGCTTTCGAGATGAAAGGTGGGGACACCGATGGGGATATAGGCAACCTGAAATTGTTTCATAGTATTCTTCTTCCTGAATTTCATTTGGGGGATTCAAAATCCCGTCATTGAGTTTCGAGCGGATTTCCCCGTCCGTACTGCGTTTCCCCGCCTCCTGCTGCCATCAGACCAGGCTCATAACGCCCGCCACGAGCAGGAGAACATATGTGAGCCCTTTGAAAAAGCGCTGACTCATCCGCGCGTAGAGTGCCGTTCCGATGAGGAGGCCGGCTGTGAAGATGGGTATCGACAGGGCCTGCAGGCGGATGACCGAGGCTGTGTAGACGCCTGCGAAAAGGTCCGTCACAAAGATGATGCCGTTCAGAAAGGCCCAGACAGAGGATATCGTCGCCTTGAAGCCTTCCTTCGTCTTCACCTTCACAGAAAGATAGCTGATGAGCAGGGGTCCGCCGGATACGAAGATGCCGTGGATGAGGCCGGCGGCAAGGAGCAGGGCCGTTTCTCCGATGGTCCGGACTGCACTGCCCTGCTCCGGCAGCGCGTTTCCTTCCGCCAAAGATTTCCTTCTCTGCCCGGCATCCTGAACTGCAGACTTCTGTCTGTCTTCCTGACTGCCGGATGAAGCCTCCTGCTGCCCCTTCTTTGAAAAGAGCATTCTATAGAGCCCGGTCACGGCAATGACTATGACGAAGCCCCCGAGGATCAGCATCAGCGCCCGCTTCTCCCCGGCAAGGGCGCTGCGGACGAAGAATCCGAAGATCATGCCCGCCGTCATGAAGCAGAGAATCTTAATGAGTTCCTTCCAGACGATGTGCTTCCTCTCTTTCACCATAAAAAAGATACCGGCAAGGAGGCCGAGAAAGTTCAGAACAGGCCGCGCCGTTTCATATCCCACCAGCATGATGGAGAAGGGCATCGCAAGGATGGTTCCCGCAAAGCCCGTAATGCCCTGGATGATATTCGAAAAGAATACGACGAGCAGAAATAATATCTTTTCCAGCATCAGTATTTAAGCTCCGTATTCTCCCCGATAATGCCGGGAAAGGCGCCCTGGCCAATTAAGGGCTTGCGGTCCGGATGAGAGATCACCCACTTATTCTTCTGCAGGAGAAGCAGGGTTTCCGGATCCGTCCCTTCCGGAAGTTTCCCTGTCCGGGCCGCCTCTTCACTTGCAGCCCGGATCCGGCTTTTCAGTTCTGCAGGAAGCGGGGTATTCGTTCCCTCCGGCAGGATGACGACGTCCTTGAAGCCGGTATCGTTCACGCGGATCGGTGACAGGTGCAGAGTTGTTTCGTACATCTCGATGGCCGTACCCTTCGGGACGAAGAAAACCTTCGCATTCTTATTATCATAATGACAATTCCCGATCTCCCAGGTGTGCCCGAGGACGAGGAGGAAGTCCGTCACAGCGATATTGATTTCACTGCCCTTGTGGAATTCGAAGCCGTTATACGTCGTGTTCCGCCCGTTGCAGTAACCGACCTCGATCGGCATGAAGCCGTAGATCCGGTCCTGGAAATAGGCCGATTCCGAAAGGGCTTCCATCTCGGGAATACTTGCAACGTATTGATTGCCCTCTGCGGGAATCTCCGTATACTCTTCCATGTAGCGCATAAGCTCAGGAAACTGCCCGGGCAGTACCCGCCCGTAGCTTTTGAAAAGCTCTTCGGAAAGTTCATGGATGGGAACCGTATTCACTTCCCGAAGATGCTGTAAGAGTTCACTCATAGGACCGCACGACCTTTATTGTTGCAGAGAAGTCCTCCTTGCCGAGACCCATCTCCATGGCCTTTTCGTAGACGCGGATGGCGTTCTCTTCGCCGGGCATCGCGACATGGCACTCTTCCGCCAGCTTCTTGCAGATGTGGACATCCTTGTTCTCGTTCTCGATGGAGAAGGCCGTCGTGTAGTCGTCCTTCTCGATATTGTCCTTCTTGGAGTCGAGGTAGAAGTTCCCGGCGCCGCCATAGGAAATGGCCTTCGCAAAGGTCTGAATGTCGATGCCGTTTGCCGCGGCCAGTGTGGATGTCTCATTTACCCCGTTCTGGATCTGGGAAACGAGGGCATTGTGGCAGATCTTCATGACAAGTCCCTTGCCGTTCCCACCCATGCGGATGATGTTCTCTCCCATGTAGGAAAGAATGGGCTTCATCTTTTCAAATGTCTCTTCATCTCCACCGACGTAGATGCCGAGCTTGCCGGCAATGGCTGCGGGTTTCGACTTCACGACGGGTGCGTCGATGAAACCGGCGCCGGTCTTTTTCACCATCTCGGAAACCTCAATGGAGACGGACGGATCGATGGTCGACATGTCGATGCAGGTCTTTGTCGCATCGAGAACCGGAAGAATCTCCTCATAAACTGCCCGCGAATGTTCGCTCTTCGGCACCATGGAAATGATGACGTCGGACTTTTCGGCGAGTTCCCTGTTGTTTGCGCAGCCGACGGCGCCGATTCCTTCCAGCTTTTTTACCTTGTCTGCCACATAGTCGAAGCAGTACACCGTGTCATTATTCTTCTTTACGATGTTTTCGCACATGGACTCGCCCATGATGCCGAGCCCGATGAAACCGATTTTCATGACTGATATTCCTCTTTTCTTTGGATCTTCCCTGCACACTGTCCGTGCCGCGGGGTTTCGTGCCAATCCGCCTGGATTGTTACGTCTCCCTGCTGTTCCGATCAGCTGTTCCCTACCGTATTGTCCCAGGCATTCTGGAAGGTACCGAGTCCCTGCGTCGTGTAGGCGTGGTGGATGGCGTTCTTGTATACCGCAAGACCGGCAGTCACGATATCCGCTCCGGCAACAGCGCAGTCGACAATCTGCTTGGGGCTTCTTACCGCAGCGCAGATGATCTCCGTCTTTCCGAGCCAGTTGTAATTTTCATAGATGGTGACAATATCCTGGATGTACTGAACGCAGTCCTCGCCGTTGTCCTCCTTCCAGCCGATGAAGGGGGAAACGAATTTCGTCCCGATCTTCCCGGCCCAGATGGCCTGGGCAGAAGAGAATACAAGCGTCAGGTTCGTGCGGATGCCTTCAGCTTCAAGCCGCCGCGCAGCTGTCACCCCGGCCTCGATGCAGGGAATCTTGATGACGAAGTTTTCAGAGATCTTTGCAATCTTCTCTGCTTCTTTGACCATCGTATCCGCATCGTCGAGATGGGGATTTAACTCAACGGAAATCGGAAAGGTCTCAACGCCGGAAAGCCCCTTCTCCTTCACGAAGGCAGCCATGTCGTTGATGGCATCGAGGAAGGGCTTCCCGCTCGCCTGAATGTGCTTGGGGTTCGTCGTGATGCCGTCGATGCCGAAGGTGCTGTAGGCCTCCTCAATCTCATCCATCTTTGCGCTGTCCAGAAAATACTTCATTTGTTTTGCCTCCTTAGCAAAAATATTATTTTTGTATACGGATGCGCAAGTATGCCCTGCGCAGTTCGTTGCTGTTCATTTTCGTGCGGGTTTTTGACTGCTGCATAAACCCTGTCTCAGGCCTTCATCTTCAGTGCGTTGTCCCTGTTCCAGAGCCGGTCGTACTTGAAGCCCGTGACCTTTTCAATGACGGCGATTTCCTCCGCCGTCGCGGTGCTGCTGTCCTCCCCCTTCTTCCGGGCAATGTCCTTCTTCACGATTTCAAACTCCCGCTGCTTCATGGGGAAGATCACCGTGAAGAGAATGGCAAGAACCATGAGAACGATCGGGGCAAAGACGTATATATAGGCAATTCCGTGCTGGGTAGAAAGTGCCTGCCGCGCCCCTGTCTCCGCCAGTTTTTCGTCGTAGCCTACGCTAGCCAGCAAGAGGCCGATGATGGCGGACGAAAGGCCGGTGCAGATCTTCCGGACGAAGGTCGCCATAGCCGAGCAGGTTGCCGGCCGGGCGATTCCTGTGATCAGCTCGTCGCAGTCCGCCATATCGGAAAGGATAGCGTAGATCGTAATTGTAGAGCCTGCCATACCGAAGCCGATGATGAAGGACAGGGCCAGGATGACTGTGAAGTTTGCCCCTTCGTATGAGAATAATAAAAGCATAAGCGTTGCTGCGATCCGGATGGGAAAGCCGAAAAGCAGGGGGAACTTCTTGCTCGTCTTCGTGATGAGGAAGGAAAAGATGATCGTCCCCGCAAACTGCGACAGGAGGATGATTCCCATCAGAAGCGTAAAACGGCCGCCCCCGTAGGCATTCAGAACGTCGTCTACGTAGTAGACGGCGAGCCCCGTGACGAAATCCGCCGCCCCCTGCCCGCAGAGGAAGATCAAAATAAAGAGGCGGTAGCTGCGGCACTTATATACCGTGACACTCTGCAGGAAGCTCTTGCCGAAGCCCACCTTCACGGGCTCCTTCTGCTTTTCCCACGTTCCGAGGAAAGTGAGGAGAATGACGATAAAAAAGATGACAGAGAAGATAATGGCAACGGTCAGGTACTCCCCGGGCTTTGTATTATCCTTGATGATCAGCGTCGGGATGAGGCCGGCGAGAATTGCGCCGAAGGTCGAGAAGACGGTGCGGGTGCCCGTGAACTTCGACCGGGCTGTGTAGTCGTCCACCATGTCCGGCAGCAGGCCGTTATAGGGCACCATCACGATCGTGAATCCTGTCGAGAAGAGGCAGTACATCAGCATATAGAAGACGTACTTCGCTGCCATCGAATCCGTGTAGAAGGGCACCCACATCAGCAGGAATGTGATTGCCGAAATGACGCTGCCAATCAGAATATAGAAGCGTTTCGCCCCGAAACGCGAAGACGTCCGGTCCGTGATATTTCCCATGATAGGATCCGTTACGGCGTCCCAGACCTTGCCGACGAGCGGAATCGTTCCGGCCATGGCGACCGGCATGCCGAGCGCCTTCGTCAGAAAGACGGTATAGAAGGTGCTGATGATGACGAAGGCGCCGCCTCCGTAGATATCAGCGAAGCCGTAGGCGCAGCGCGCCTTTAGCGAATCCCCCTTTTTCATTTCTTTTCCCACTTTTGTTTCCCCCTTAATTGAAAAATCATATGTTTACGGCAGCAGATGTTCCGAAAACACCTTGTCCTCTGCCGTTCGCACCCCTTCACATTCGCACCCCTTCAGCTTTTCCGGGAGCCCCGAATCAGATAATCCGGAAGACTTCAAGCAGACGCCGTCCCTCTTCCGTATCGCGGACATAGACCGGGATGGTGTCAAGATCTGCCTTTGCCGTGATGCGGCTTCCGGAGACGCGCCCGCCTGTCCGGACGTCAATCCAATTGTCGGCTGGCAGATATACCTCCCGTTCCCGTGCCCCGTCCTTGAGAATCGGCGCCACGAGCATTTCACGTCCAAGCAGATATTCCGTCTTCTCTGTATATGCCGCTTTCTCGTCGTAGTGATAGAAAAGAGGACGCATGACAGGAATTCCCGTCCGGCTGCACTCTTCCATCAGGCCGGAAAGATATGGTGCGAGCGCCTGGTGGAGCTTCGAGCACCGGGCAAGATTTTCGAGCAGCTCCGCATCGGCATCGAACTGGACGTCGTTCACCGGCTGGTTCCCCTCGTGCGACCGCCAGAGGGGAGAAAAGACATTCATCTGCTCCCAGCGAATCAGGAGTTCCTTCGTCCGCCGCATTTTCATCACGGTCGTATACCCGCCGACGTCGGAATGGGCGATGCCAAAGCCGCTCATAGCGAGAGAAAACGTTGCCGGAATGACCGCCGGAAGCCCATCGTCCACGGACCAGTCCACATGCTGGTCGCCGGTCCACATCATGTCCGAATGGCGAACCGTTTCCGTGTGGCCGGACCGGGTGAAGAAGAAGACCTCCGATTCTTTTCCGCACTCTTCAATAGCTTCCCGATTGAGGCGGGCCCATATCTCCGGCCAGCGGTTGTGAACGGCTTCCGGATCTTCTCCGCTATAGAGGACGCAGTCCGTCGGCAGGTACTCGCCGAAATCCGCCATCCAGCCCGCCATGCCGATCCCGATCATATGCGTTTTGATCAGGTCCTTGTACCAGGCATAGGCGGCAGGGTTCGTAAAGTCGATCATCGCTGCCGGGAAAGTCGTAATGGTGACGAGATAATCCTTCCCCTCGCGATCCTTCACACAGTAGCCTTTCGCGGAGGCCTCTTTGTAAAGGTCCTTCTCGATTGCCATAAAGGGATTGATATAGCCGAGGAAGTGAATGCCCTCTTCCTTCCAGGCTTTGATCTTTTCCGGAAGATGCGGGTAAAGGTCGTGGTCGTATTCCCAGTTCCACATGACCTGATAGCCGAAGCCGGTCTCCCGGCAGCCGCACCAGTCCTGGCTCCAGACGCCGGTCACTGCAGCGCCGACTTCCCTGGCTTTCCGTAGCTTTTCATCGATGACGGCCGGTCCCTTTTGGATGGCAAGGATGGCGCCCTCGTTCAGCCACTGCGGAAGGATCCGCTGATGGCCAAGCAGATCTGCAAGCTTTCCGGAAAGCGCTTCGAAGGATTCCGCCCGGCCAATGAAGAAATGGGGCTCCTCTTCCAGCCGGACCGTGATCTTTCCCTGCTTTGAGAAATCAATCTCCGAATACCGGTCCGTCACGAAGTGCATGAAGTACTTCCCGCTCGACGTAAAGGTCGGCTGGGCATAATAGGATTCGTAGGTGCCGAACTTTTCCGTATGATCCGGACGGACACCAAAAAATGTCTGCCGGATCAGCTTCTTTGCAATCCGCTTCGTATTCTGGTGCTCTGCCACCCAGATGCGGACATTCTCCCCGGCGAGATCGAACGCAGAGTAGGTCTCCCCGCACCCGTAGTAGTGCTCCCCCGCCGGCGCCTGAAAGGTCAGCTCATATCGGTTGATTCCGGCAGGCGTCTTTTTCGCGGTGCCTTCAGCCAGGACAACTTTCTCCTTCAGCTTTACAACGACTTCCAGAAGTCCATCCCTCTCACTTGTCTCAAGATCGAAGGCCGCTGGCCGCAGCCGCTCCGACCGCTTGTAGCTGAAACTCCCGCGGGACATGGTGAAGCGGTCCTCCCCGATCCCTGCCCGAAGCGTCAACCCCTCTAACAGTTTTTCCATACATTCCCCCGATATGTTTAATTAACTCTTTTAATTAAATAATAGTAAAAAAGGGCTGCTAATGCAACCCGTTTTTATTATTTCTTTTTCATTTTCTGCGGCCGCCACTTGAAGAGACGGGTGAGCCAGTGCATCACCGTGTTTTCCGCAAGCGCAAAGACACAGAAGAGCATGATGCAGCGGGTCGATACGAAGCCGAGTCCGAAGAGATTCGGGAAGAGGAAGGCCGCCACAATCATGCCGCAGATGCAGCCGATGATGACGGTCATCCGGTACCGGTTCAGGGGATGCGAAATCTCAATCAGGATCATGAAGCCCACAATGGCCAGAAGGAAGGTCGACGCAATGCTGACGTCTCCGTCCGGAATCTTGAAGACCTGCCCGAAGATGACCATCCCCGCAATGAAAACAAAGGAGGTCAGGGACGCCGGCATGGCGGAAAGAAGGACAGTCCGAATGAAGTGGTCCTTCTGCTTCTTCGTATTCTCCTCAAAGGCCAGGAAGAAGGCGGGCACTCCGATATTGAAGAAGGAGATCAGGGAGATCTGCGCCGCCGTCAGCGGATAGGACATAAAGCTGATGATGGAAAATACTGCCAGGAAGAGGGAAAAGAGGTTCTTGTACAGAAATAGTGTAGCCGACCTCGTCAGATTGTTGATATTCCGCCGCCCCTCGGATACGATTTCCTTCATATGGGAAAAGTCGGAATCGAGAAGGACCACCTGTGCCGCATTGGCCGCAGCTTCGCAGCCGGATCCCATGGCAATCGAGCAATCCGCCTCCTTCATGGCAAGGATATCGTTCACGCCGTCGCCGGTCATGGCGACCTTCTTCCCCGAGGACCGGATGGCCCGGACAAGAGACTTCTTCTGCTCCGGTGTCACGCGGCCAAAGACCGTGTATTTCAGGGCAGCCTCTTTGAGTTCTGTTGAGCCCGGCTTGATTCCGGACATGTCGATATAGGAATCCGCATGGGCAATCTTCGCCTTTGCCGCAATCTTTGAAACCGTCTCGGGGTTGTCGCCGGAAATGACCTTGACGCGGACGCCCTGGTTTTTGAAAGATTCGAAGGTTCCCGGAGCATTCTCCCGAATATGGTTTTCAATGGCAATGAAAAGAAGGGTTTTCCCGTCTTTTGCAAAGGCAAGAACACGGGTTCCGGAAGCGGCCAGGGCATCGAGCCGTTCCTTTGCGGCTATCCTGGAAGTCTCGTCCGCTACATACTCCGGGGCTCCAAGCCGGTAGACACCGTCTCCTGCCTGGATTTCCGAGTACTTGTTTTTCGAATCAAATGGCGTGACCTTCACCGGGTGAAAAGGCGTAGAAAAGGTCTTGTCCCCGTAGTAGGCCCGCAGGGCGGAAGCCGTTGCATTGTTGTCGGGAACCGCTGCCATATAGGCTTTCAGAGCTCCCTCGGCAGCAGACAGATCACCTGTAGCAGTGCTTCCCGCTGCCTGTGCCCGATTGCCCGGCTGTACAGTCCCGGAAGTCTGCATCATTCCTTCTATCTGTGTACTTCCTTCTGCCTGCGGAGAGCCTGTACCCGGCGCGAAGACTTCCGCCACCGTCATGTCGGCATCCGTGATGGTTCCGGTCTTGTCGACGCAGATGACGTCCACCCGGGCCAGAGCCTCGATAGACTTCATATCGTGCAGGAGGACATGATGGGTGGCGAGCTTTGCGGCGCTCATGGCAAGAGCCACGGTTAGCAGGAGATAGAGGCCTTCGGGAATCATGCCGATGACCGCCCCGACCGCGGACTGCACGCTCTGGGCAAAGGTATTGCCATTCGCTATCATGGACTGGGCGAAGAGAATGCCGCCGACGGGAATGATCAGGATGCCGGCCACCTTGATGATGGCGTCAATGGACCGGACCATCTCCGACTGCTTTTCTCCCGCCGCCTTTGCTTTCGCGGAAAGCTTTGCCGCATAGGAATCAGCTCCGACACGTTCAAGCCGGCAGACACATTTTCCTGAAACGACAAAGGAACCGGAAAGGAGGGTATCCCCCTTCTTCTTCTCGATCTCATCGGCTTCGCCGGTGAGAAGGGACTCATTCACATTGACTGTCCCGGACAGGACGACGGCATCTGCCGGAATCTGGTCGCCGGACGAAAGAAACAGCACATCGTCCTTCACAAGCCGGTCAGCCTTGACCATCGCCTTGGCCCCATCGCGAACGGCCTCGTAATCCGTCACCGTAAGCAGCGTCAGCTTGTCAATGGTCCGCTTGGAAGCAATCTGCTGAATGATGCCGATTGCCGTATTGATGATAATGACAAAGAGAAAGGTCAGGTCGTTGTAGTTGCCTGAAATGATCAGGAGGACCGCCAGCACCGCAAAGATGGCATTGAAGTAGGTGCAGATATTGTCGCGGACAATCTGCCCTTGTGTCTTTCCGGTATTTGTTTCCGTGACATTGACCTGCCCGGCGGCGACACGCTCGCGCACTTCATCAGTTGTAAGTCCTGTAATTGTATTTTCCATGATTCACCTTACAGACATGCGGGGACGCCGCAGGCGCCCCCACATGTCGTTACATCCATCCGAGCGACCATGCACTTACATTTCCCGCCTTCCACGATGCCATCGAGGCGTTTTTGTGCAGGATGATGGCCATGGTCTCTTCCACCATATGGCTTTCGAGAGGGCGCATCAGCACATTGTCCGCGCCGGCGGAAATGAGGCCGCAGAAATTTTCAAATGTGCGGTCAGCAGACGTTGCAACGATGGAAATCTGCGGATACTTTGCCCGCAGCTCTGCAATATGAACCCGGTCAGCTCCGTCGGCATCGATGATGACAGCAGCCTCCTTGAGCTGAGCCTCTGAAAGACTGTCCAGGATGGAAAGGTCAGTGATATTCTCGACGTCAAAAAGAACACTGCCGGACAGCATCTCGGAAACCCTTGTCTCCGCCCGGTCATTCAGCGCAAAAATGACACCGACACGCTCATTCTCTTCCTGTCTCAGGTGGTAATCCCTGTCCCTGTCTATAATTTCAATCATGACACGGGCGGCTTCCGGATCGAACTGGGTACCGGCATTTCGCACGAATTCATCGCGGACGACCTGCTGGGGCAGGATGTCCCGGTAGCCCCGGCGGGATGTCATAGCGTCGTAGGAATCGGCAACGCCGATGATCCGGGCAATCTCCGGGATATTCTCTCCGGAAAGTCCGTCCGGATAGCCCTTGCCGTCGTAGCGCTCGTGATGCCAGCGGGCTCCGTACAGAATTTCCGGAATAGAGGTAATGGCAGAAAGCATGGCGTAACCGGTCGTCGGATGGAGCTTGACAACCTGAAACTCATCCCCGGTCAGCTTGCCCCGCTTGTTTAAGATTTCATCGGGAACATGAATCTTTCCGACGTCATGCAGAAGGCTGGTGACATAGATCAGGTCCTGCTCCGCCTTCGTCTTTCCCATCTCCCGCGCAATCATCTTCGAATAGCAGGCCACACGGAAGGAGTGACCGGAAGTATAGCGATCCTTGGAGTCGACCATGGACATAAGGGAGGTGACAGTTTGCGTCAGCGTTTCAGCCAGACGGTTTTCCGCCTGCGTCAAAGACTCTGTCTTCAGGGAAACCTCCTTTTCGAGATCCGACCGGTACTGGGCCATGAACTCCTGGTGCTTGTTTCGCTCAGTGACGTCAAGCAGCCAGAGGGCATCGATATTCTGTCCCTTCTCTTCCACCTTCCAAACCTTGGGCTCGTAAACCCGGTCTTCTATTGTCACTTCATTCATTCCGCCGGAGAGAAGCGCCGCGGCCTTTTCCGAGGCATCCGCCACCGGCATCCAGGTGACGGCATCCCGGAGCTCGGGAAAGAGTTCAAAGCCCCGGTCATTTGCCGCCAGGAAGTATTTCGAATCGGAGATCAGAATGACCGCCGCGTCCTGGGCATTGACCGCAATGTCCCGCACAATGGTGTCCATGTCATAAACACGCCCCAGGTAGACAATCATGTTGAGGAAAATCATGACAAGGGCCGCGGCAAGGGGAACAAGCGAAACCACCGGATCTGCAGCAAGCTCAAATATATACACGATGGAAGGAATCAGAATGCAGAGCAGCATCAGGACCGTGACGGAAATCCGCACCCGGTAATAGCGGATGAGGTACAGAATAATGAAAACAACCGCCATGATGAGATACAAAAACTCCATGGCGAAGTAGACGTAGGCGGAAAGCGTATAGCCGCTGCGGACGAGAAAAGGCAGTTCTCCTCTCCGGGTGAAAGAAAAATCCGTATAGAAAACACCGGGGATGCCGATGAAACAGATCATGACTGACTCGAAGGAGTTCATGAGAGCCATGACGACGACCGCCCCCTTCGGCAGGCTCCGCCTCGTATAGGCAGCGATGAAGAGAAGAATCAGGAACCAGAGCCAGCAGCCCGTGAAGTTGATGACCTTGTAGGCGGCAACCATGGACGTTTCCCCGTCCGCGCAGACGGTCAGAAAACGGCCGAGAGCGAGCAGGATGACAAGGAAGGAGCCGCAGAGAAGGTAGCGACGGATGCTTCCCGGCCGCTGAAAGAAGGCCATAGCCGCGGGGATGAGGGCTGCCGCAATGGAAATGCCGTAGAAAATCTGTGCTGCCAGAACAGTCATGGAAATGTCTCCTATAGAATGACAAATATAAAACGCCTTTTTCGGCCGTTGTTATCCGGAAGGGCGGAAAATATATACAAAGGATATTTTACCATAGAAAGCAGACGCCCACAAAAAATTTCGAGTCTTCACAAAGCAGACGCAATTCCGTGTATAATAAAGTCATCCTGTTAGCAACCAATCGCGTCGAGTGCTAAAAATGTCTTGCAATTTTCGAAACAGGCGTGTATACTAACGAAAACCGGGAAGAACCCGTTCCCGGAAAACAGTTACAGAGTCTGCCCCGCGAAACAAACCGCCGGGGTATGGCTTCCGTGAATGCAGCCACAGAATACGGCACCGGCTCCTGCAGCAGAAATACAGGCAGGGCCAGAAAGGAGTATTCCGAATATGAGTGAAAATATTAGTAATGAAAATGAAATCAAGTCCCAGCAGGCAGTAGTGCTCCCCGTCGAAGACACCCTGATCCTGCCCGGCACCACAGCCTACGTCTTCCTCGCCCGGTCGGCAAAAGGTGTCCTCGACGAGCTGAAGGAAAATCCCCTCGAACCCCACATTGCCCTGCCCCTGAAGGACGGGGCAGATCCCAGGTCCGCAGAAAATTTCCACTCCATCGGTGTGATGTTCACCTACAAGGGAGCTGAAGAAAGCGACAAGGGCTTCCTCGTGGAAATTCTCGCCGAATCCCGCGTGGAGGTCACTGACATCACCTATACTGCGGAGAATATCGTCGCCTCCTATACCTTCTATCCCACCATCAATGACCTCGATGCCCGGCAGGAGGAGGAGATGCTCTCCTACCTCAAAGACATCGTGCGGTCCATTTCCTCCCACTTTCAGGGGGCGGACGAGTACCTGAAATTCATGGACGCGATTCACTCGGTATCCCAGATGATATCCTGGCTTGCCCGCTTCACCCCCATGAATGCGGATGAAAAGTACGAGCTCCTGAAGACGGACAGTGACCGCGAGCGGGCCCTCCACTTCATGGATATCCTGATCAAGCAGCGCGAATCCCTGGACTGGAATATCAGTATCAATGAACGCATGTCCGAGCGGACAAACAAATACTACCGGAAGCAGATGCTGAGGGAGCAGCTGAAGGCCATCGAGCAGGAGCTGCACGAAGACGGGGACGGTTCCGAAGCCGACGACGGTCCGCGCCGGAAAAAGAAGGACTACCGGGAGCGGATCAAAGAGGCAAAGCTTCCGCAGGAAATTGAAGACGCTGCCCTTGACGAGCTCGACCGCTTAAACGACCAGCCGGAGGGAAGCGCAGAGACATCCGTCATCCGAAATTACCTGGACTTCATCCTCGCCCTCCCCTGGCATATGGACGAACCGGAGAAACCGGATCTCAAAAACGCGGAAAAGATTTTAAACGACGACCACTACGGTCTTGAAAAGGTGAAGAAGAGGATCCTCGAGCATCTCGCCGTCATGCAGCTCAGGGGGGACAACAAGGGCAGTATCCTCCTCCTCGTCGGCCCGCCCGGAACCGGCAAGACCTCTCTCGGAAAATCCATCGCGAAGGCCCTGAACCGGAAGTATATCCGCCTCTCCCTCGGCGGAATCCGCGATGAGTCTGAAATCCGCGGCCACCGCAGGACCTATGTCGGTGCCCTGCCCGGCCGGATCTTAAACGGCATCAAGCAGGCGGGAACCATGAACCCCGTCATGGTCCTCGATGAAGTGGACAAGATCCAGGAGGGCGGCTTCTCCGGTGATCCGTCAAGTGCACTGCTGGAGGTCCTCGACCCCGAGCAGAACAATACCTTCACGGACCACTACCTCGACCTCCCCTATGACCTCTCGAATGTTTTCTTCATTGCGACGGCCAATACGACGGAGACCATCCCCGCTCCCCTCCTCGACCGCATGGAGGTAATTGAGATTTCCTCCTACACGGAGGCGGAGAAATACCATATTGCAAAGGAGCACCTCCTTCCCCAGGTCATCGAAGAGACCGGGCTTAAAGAAGGCGACCTCACGATTGAAGACGAGGCACTCCGGTCCATCATCTCCGACTACACCATGGAGGGCGGCGTCCGGAACTTAAAGAAGCGCCTGCTCGAAATCGCCCGGGAGACGGCGTCCGATGAAGTCACAGGAAAAGCAGAGCTTCCCGTCGTCGTGAAAAAGGACGACCTCCCGGCTCTCCTCGAGCGCCGCGTCAACTTCCACAACAAAGTGGCTGACTCGAACCCGGCCGGCGTCATCACGGGACTCGCCTGGACTCAGGTCGGCGGCGAGATTCTCTTTATCGAAGCCGCCGATATGCCGGGATCCGGCCAGCTGATCCTGACCGGCCAGCTCGGGGACGTCATGAAGGAGTCGGCCCAGATAGCCCTCTCCCTCATCAAGTCCCGCCTGCCCATGGACGCTGAGAAATATAAGGATCGCGACATCCACATCCACGTTCCTGAAGGTTCTGTACCGAAAGACGGTCCGTCCGCCGGCATTGCCCTGTCAACAGCGCTGGCCAGCCTTTTCACCGGAAAGCCCGTGGACTCCCATCTCGCCATGACGGGTGAAATCACCCTCCGCGGCAAGGTTATGCCCATCGGCGGCCTGAAGGAAAAGCTCCTGGCCGCAAACCGGGCCGGCATCACAAAGGCCCTGATCCCGCGCGAGAATATGCAGGATTTAAAGGACCTGCCGGAAGACGTCCGAAACGCGCTCACTATCATTCCGGTCGACACCATCGAGGACGTCCTGAAAGAGACAATCGGCGAAGTCCTTCCGCCTCCCCGTCCCTTCTTCCCCGGTGCCCTGAAACCGGACCTCAAGTCCGAGCCCCCGAAGAATATGCCCCTGCCGACTGACGGTCTGAAGCACTCGTCGACACTGGCCTGATGCAGCCGTCGATTCCTGCCTGAGGCAACGATTCACAGCAAACCTCCACCAAAGTGCGCCGGTGGGTTGGGCATGTTGACAGGTTCCGTTACAAGCTTCCACCAAGCCGCACACAGGCTTTATGCTTTCCCTGCGGATCTGAAACAAGCATCCACCAAAAAATTCCTGCAGATCAAAAGACCTGCAGGAATTTTTCTGTTTCTATATGATTCTATATGAGTGAATGATCAGCAGACGACCTCTGTCCAGCCGTACTTGTCGGGAATGCGTCCCCACTGAATATCCGTCAGGGTATCGTAGAGTTTCTGCGTCAGTTCGCCGATCTCGCCATTGTTTACAACAACGACGTCATCCTTGAACTTGAGCTGCCCGACAGGAGAAATGACGGCTGCGGTGCCGGTGCCGAAGACTTCCTCGAGTTTTCCGTCATGACCGGCCTGCATGAGGTCCGTGGCCTTTAAGTGGGTTTCATTGACCTTATATCCCCAGTCGCGAAGGAGGTGAATCATGGAGTCACGGGTGACACCGGGAAGAACAGTGCCCTCGATGGGAGCTGTATAGATCTCCCCGTCAATCTTGAACATGATGTTCATGGAGCCGACTTCCTCAACATAGGTCCGCGTCTCGCCATCCAGCCAGAGTACCTGGTCATAGCCCTGTGCCTCTGCCTTTACCTGGCCGGCAATGGAGCCGGCGTAGTTGCCGCCGCACTTCGTGAAGCCGGTGCCGCCCTTGACCGCGCGGACGAGCTCATCCTCGATCATGATCTTCACCGGGTTCAGGCCCTCCGCATAGTAAGCGCCGACAGGCGATGTGATGATCAGGAACTTGTAGGAGATTGCCTGATGTACGCCGAGGGCTTCTTCCGTTGCAAACATGAAAGGACGGATATAGAGGGAGGTATTCGGCAGGCTCGGCACCCAATCCTTCTCCACCTTGACGAGTTCCTTGATGGCAGTGATGAAATCTTCGACCTCGACCTTGGGCATGCAGAGACGGTCATTCGAATTTTGCATCCGCTTGGCATTCATCTCCGGGCGGAAGAGCTGGATCTTTCCGTCATCGCGGCGATAGGCCTTCAGACCTTCAAAGGTCTCCTGCGCATAGTGAAGAATGACGCAGCCGGGCTCGATGGGAATCGGGCCGTAGGGGGTAATGCGGGCATCATGCCAGCCCTGTCCCTTGTCCCAATCCATTTCAAACATGTAGTCTGTGAAGTACTTGCCGAAACCGAGATTGTTCTGATCCGGCTTTTCCTTCAATGTCGCTGCCTTCTCAAATCGGATGTCCATCTTTCTTCCTCCAAACTGTTCATCTTTCCTGCAAGGCCGAAAAATCCGCCCTGTTTTTTTTTTCCTGAGGAATTATCTGCTTTTTCCTGCCGTTTTTCAAGTGTCTGTACAGTTTGGAAATTTCCATCCGTTCGTGCCGGATTTTTATTATTCATGAATAATATATTTCCCCAAATGCCCGTTTTGTGGTATTCTTGGAGAAACCCCGGGAGGAAGAAAGCTCTCCTTTCGCCTGCAATTCGGGCGTTTGTCTTGAAGAAAAATTCATCACAGAAACGAGGTAGTTGAAATGCACGTCTTTCAGCCGATTGATGCAAATGATCTCGAAATCAATCCCTTTGAACTCTATGGAAAACATTGGGGAGCCGTCACCGCCATGAACGGGAAAAAGGTCAATGCCATGACCATCGCCTGGGGCGGCATGGGCGTCCTCTGGGGCGTGAACACGGCGACAATCTATGTCCGCCAGACACGCTACACGAAGGAATTCCTCGACGCCTCCGATACCTTTTCCATCTCGTTCTTTAACGACACCTACAAGGGAGCCCTCAAGTACTTAGGCCAGGTCTCCGGCCGCGACGAGGACAAAATCAAAAACGCCCGCCTGCACGTGAACCTGCAGGATGAAACCCCCTTCATCGACGAAGCGAATTTTGTCCTGATCTGCAAAAAACTCTACTGCCTGGACCTGCCAACCGATCACTTCACGGAGGGCGGCGACGGAATGGCAGAGAAATTCTATTCGGACGAAGACGCCGGCAACATCCACACGATGTACATCGGACAGATTCTGACCATGATGGCACGATAAACAGCGGCCTTCAGCGTTCCAAGCCGGAAGCCCTGTTTGTCTTTTTCTCCATCTGATTTCACATACCCTGGACTGCGGACACGCAGTCCTTTTTGTTTGGGCTGCCCCTCCTCCGGAACCTTTCTGGTGGAGACCATCCTTTCGTTTCACCGCAGTTTGAAAATACAGTCAGAAAAATTTCCGGTACGGCAGCCGGCGCGAGCCTGCCGGTCAGCAAGGGTGGTGCGCAAGCCGCAGGAATCCCCCTCGGAGGAGGCCGGCCGGAAACCGCTCCTGCGGCCAAACTGCTCCGACACTCACGGCTTTGCAGGGCAGACGGTGTGGAAATCAGACGGAAGCAGAGAAAAGCCCCTCAACGGGCGCCGCGAGCGGTCCGTAGACCGCCAGGGCGACCGGGAGGAGCTTTTCTGCTGCGGACGAAATCCGTACGCACTGCCCGGAGAAGGTGTGAGCATACGGAGCACTAATTGCACCAAAAAGAAAATACAGTCAAAAGGCCGATGGCCGAGGGGGTTCCGATACCGGCCTTTCTGAGAGGAAGGCAGACGAGCCGCCGGTGAAAGGGGAAAACAAATAAAAAAGGAGACTGCTGCTGCAATCTCCAGAAAGGCAAAAGGGTGATAGTCAATACCCTTCGATCCGCCGCTGCTTCCGCAGGGCGATCCGCTTCTTGGCGGCTTCCCACTCGGCTTCCTCCCCCGGATTTGAAAGGGTGAGGCCGTAGGGAACGGTCTTGGGCTTCCCCTCGTCGTCAACGCAGACCTCCGTCACATAGGCCCGGTTGATGAGGTAGCGGTTGCCGGTCTTTACATCCTCGACATAGGTCTCCACCTTCACCTCGAGGGAGGTATTCCCCACATAGGTGACCGTTCCGATTACGGCAACGATATTGTTGAGGAAGGCCCCGTGCTTGAAGACAAGGTTGTCGACAGCAGCAGTTGTCACATAGGACTGGCAGTGGCGGATGGCGCAGACGCCGGCCACTTCGTCAATCCACTCCATGAGGCGGCCGCCGAAGAGGCGGTCCATGCCGTTGATGTCTTCATAGGAAATGTTCCGGAGCCACTCATTCCGGGATTCCGCCGTCGTCTTGTTTCCCAGGGGATGTACTACTTCTGCCATAGATTACTCTTTCTGAAAAGGGCCGCCACAAGGGCGGCCCTCCTGTTTCATCATTTCAAAAATTACTGCTCGGAAACCGTTTCCTTCAGTTCTTCGATTTCCTCATTCAATTCCGCAATCGTATCCTTGAACTGGGTGATGATCTCGTAGATAGACTCGGCATCGGCCTCGCCCCGATCCGTAAGCTCGTTCATCTTGCCGGAGTTTTCGGAAACGGAAACGACGGAATCGGCGATGACACCGGTGTGCTTTGAGATCTCACTGATGGCGTCCAGGATGCCGTCCACCATGCCCTTGAGTTCTTCCACGTCACCGCTCGTCGCCTCAAAGGACCGGTTCACTTCTTCAATCTGATTGATCTGCGTCGTAATGCCGTCAACGGCGTTGTTCAGGGCGACGGAAGAATCGTTTGCCATGGAGGTGAGCTTTGATACGATATCGGAGATCTGCTCCGTAGACTGGCGGGTCTCTTCAGCAAGCTTGCGGATTTCATCGGCAACGACAGCAAAGCCCTTGCCTGCTTCCCCTGCCCGGGCTGCTTCGATGGAGGCGTTGAGCGCCAGCAGGTTCGTCTGGCTGGAAATCGAAAGGATGGTATCCGTGATGGAATCCACTTCCTTGACCTCATCGACAAGGCTGCCGACGGCTTCCCTCGTCGCATTGATTTCCTCCGTCACCTGGGCGGAGTGATCCTTCATGGTCTGGGACAGGGCAACGCCTGACTTCACGGTCTCGGAAACGCGGGTCGCATCCTCCTGCACGTGGATAGCATTCGCATTTGTCTCCTCGACAGCAGCGTAGATATTCTGCGTCATCTCGGACTGGTGCTTTGTCTCCTGGTCATTTGTGGCGGAGGTAGCGCTGATTTCCTTCAGGGCATCACGGTTCTCGTTCGCCTGGGTGGAAATATCATCGATGCCGCTCGTGATGAGCCCGAAGCGGTCGGCAATCTTTGCGGAAAGATCCGTGACCTTCTGAGCGACCGCCATAGCCCGATCCGTCTTTTCGCTGATCTCAGCCAGGTTCGTCTCCGTGGCGAGATAAATCTGTTTCGCAACGGCGATGGCGAAATACGTGCAGGCAGCAGTGGTAAGGATCATAAGGACATCCGTCTGGGTGAGATGACCGACCGTGACGAGATCCTTCACAAGCCCGACAGCATGAATGACGAGCGTCGCAATGGACCCGCACTTCACGAGCAGGACGTCCTGATAGACCGTCAGGGCAAAGCAGGTCACAAAGGCAAAAGGGTAGATCGGCGTTGAAATCGTGAAAAAGGCGACGATATAGGCAACCAGAAAGGACGATGCCATCATGGTCCGGGAGCCTTCCGTCTCCCCCTTTGCAATATAGACATAGCAGCAGAAGGCAAAGGAAGCAACCATAACCACGAGCGCCGGTATACTTAAGGCCCCTGCTGTCAGCATCGTAATGGTGATGCCGACGTAGCTCAGGCCGTAGATGATGAGACTGGCCATGGCATCCTTTTTCATGGTCTCCGGCGAAAGGATAATGGCCTGTTTTTTTCTGTGCATGTCAATGAAGTCCTGGTCGATTTCCATTTCCTTTTTTCTCCATTTCTTCTATGAAGAGTTTCTGTGGAATACGCATGCAAAGAGCTATATATATCCGCTTTTGCAAAAACAAAGTATAACATAGAAACAACCCCGTCTCAACGGATTTCCGTGAAACGGGGCCTTTTATTACTCTTCTACAGGAACCGTCTTAAGGTGGAGCTCATCGAGCTGAGCCTGCGTCACTTCCGACGGCGCGCCCATCATGATGTCCTGGGCGTTCTTGTTCATCGGGAAGGGAATGACTTCCCGGATAGAATCCTCACCGGAAAGCAGCATCACCATGCGGTCCACGCCGGGAGCAATGCCTGCGTGAGGCGGCGCCCCGTAGGTGAACGCATTGTACATGGCCGGGAAGCGGGACTTCACGTCGTCTTCCCCGAGGCGGACAAGCTCGAAGGCCTTGACCATGATCTCAGGATCGTGATTCCGGACAGCGCCGGACGAAAGCTCAATGCCATTGCAGACGATGTCGTACTGATCGGCCGTGATGGACAGGGGATCGATCTCGCCCCGCTCTGCCGCAAGCAGTGTCTCAAGGCCGCCGTTCGGCATGGAGAAGGGATTGTGGCAGAACTCGAGCTCGCCGGACTCCTCCCCGATCTCGTACATGGGGAAGTCGCAGATCCAGCAGAAAGCATACTGCTCCGCGTCCATATGGCCGGGAACGGCAGCGCCAAGCGTCTTTACGAGAACGCCGGCCGTCTTCTGGGCCTGGCGGAGTTTTCCTGCGGAAATACCAACGAAGTCACCGGGCTTCAGGGAAAGAGCTGCAAATACAGCGTCTTTGACCGGTGTCACGAATTTTGAGATGCCGCCGACGATTTCTCCGTTCTCGTCCACGCGGAACCAGTAGGGCTTGTCACCGGCCTGAACCTCGACGTCTGCCAAGGTCTTGTCTATGAACTTGCGGGATCCTTCAAAGCCCGATACGACAACGGCTTTGATAGCGACCTTCCTGTCCTCCCCGTTCTCATCCTTCGATGCAAAGGGACCGAAGCCGGTATCTTTGAGAACATCCGTCACATCAGAAACGGTCAGGTCGATGCGGAGATCGGGCTTGTCCGAGCCATACTTCTCCATGGCCTCGAGATAGGGAATGCGTACGAATGGAGCCGATGAAGCCCGGTCATACTTGCCGTACTTGGCAAAGATCGGAGGCAGGACATCCTCCATCACGGAGAAGACGTCCTCCTGGGTGGCGAAGGCCATCTCCATGTCGAGCTGGTAGAACTCGCCCGGCGACCGGTCTCCGCGCGCATCCTCATCGCGGAAGCAGGGAGCGATCTGGAAGTACCTGTCAAAGCCCGCTGTCATCAGGAGCTGCTTGAACTGCTGAGGCGCCTGGGGCAGAGCGTAGAACTTGCCCGGGTGCTTACGCGCCGGAACGAGGTAGTCTCTCGCGCCTTCCGGAGAGGACGCGGTCAGGATGGGCGTCGTGATCTCCATGAAGCCGTGGTCGAGCATAGAAGCCCGCAGGGCGGCGATGACCTGAGACCGCAAAATAATATTTTTCTTCACCTCGGGATTCCGGAGGTCGAGGTAACGGTACTGCAGGCGGGTGGTCTCGTCCGCTTCCTTCGAGTGATTGATCTCGAAAGGCAGGCTCGCATGGATATTTTTCCCGAGCACCTTCACTGCAGAGGGAACGACTTCGATGTCGCCGGTCTCCTGCTTGGGATTCTTGGACGACCGCTCGCGGACGGTTCCCGTCACCTGGATGGTGGACTCCTTCGTGATGCCCTTGAAAACAGACATCATCTCTTCTGTTTCCGCAACGATCTGCGTCGTCCCGTAGAAATCGCGAAGAACGACAAAACCGAGCGTGGCCGATACCTCGCGGAAGTTTTCAAGCCAGCCCGCGAGGGTTACTTCTTTTCCTGCGTCCCCGATGCGGAGCTCTCCGCATGTATGGGTCCGTGACTGCATCATAATCTTTGTTTCTCCAATCTAATCAGTCTGCATAAAAGTCCTTGAACTCGCTATAGCCTTCCGCTGTCAGCGTGTCCTTCTGGAACTTCACGTTCTTTGCGCGGCGCGTGACAAGAACCGTCATGCCTTCCGCCCGCTTCTCTGCCGCTTCCTTCATGGCCGAAGCGACAATCTCGGGGCTGCATTTCTTATCGATCAGGAAGGCGGTCTTCCCGCTAGAGCCGGGAACTTTGAGCCCCTGCTCCATGAGAATTAATATTATTCTCTCGAATCCTATGGAAAATCCGCAGGCAGGTACCGGATGGCCTGCGAAGAGACCGACCATATTGTCGTACCTTCCGCCGCCCCCGCAGGAGATACCGAGCTCGGGCATGCGGATCTCAAAGATCGTTCCCGTGTAGTAGGACATGCCGCGGACGAGCGTCGGATCAAAGACCAGCTGAAAAT
>OMTX01000114.1 GCA_900314085.1 uncultured Lachnospiraceae bacterium
CAGATTTAACAGGCAAACAAAGAGGAGGCACGCGCTGCGTGCCTCCTCTTTTCATTCCATCGTCTTGTAGGTCTGTTCCTGGTTCTTGATCGTCACCCGCGTGTTCTTCGGAATCGAGTGGGTGATGAAGGCGTTCGAGCCGATGACGCAGTTTTCGCCGATCACCGTCTCGCCGCCGAGGATGGAGGCGCCGGAGTAGATGGTGACATTGTCCTCGATGGTCGGGTGCCGCTTGTGTCCGTGCAGGGCGTGGCCTTCCGACGTGGAGAGGGCGCCGAGCGTGACGCCCTGGTAGACCTTCACGTGGTTTCCAATGGTCGTCGTCGAGCCCACAACGACGCCGGTTCCGTGGTCAATGAAGAAGTATTCCCCGATGGTAGCGCCGGGGTGGATGTCAATGCCGGTCTTTGAGTGGGCGTACTCCGTCATGATTCGAGGAATCAGGGGCACGTTCAGCAAAAATAATTCGTGCGCCAGGCGATTGATTGTCGTCGCGAGGAGCCCCGGATAGGAGAGGACGATCTCGTCTTTGTTGTACGCCGCGGGGTCGCCGTTGTAAGTCGCCTCGATGTCCGTGTCGACAAGGGCGCGGACGTGGGGGATGCGGTGGCAGAAGGTCAGAGCCAGGCAGTAGGCCTGGGCGTCAATCTTCTCCCGGTCCGGGTGTTCTTCTTCCGAGAGGTAGGCCAGGACCTTGCCGATCTGCTTCGAGAGATTGTAGAGGACATCCTCAATCAGTACGGTCAGATTCCCATAGGCGTTGTAGGACTTGAATGTCCGGTCGCGGTAGTAGCCCGGATACATGATTTTCAGGAGGCTGTCCGTGATCTTTTTCACTTCCTCCCGCTCGGGCCGGTCGTAGAAGTCCGTCTTGTCGATGTCGCGCCCCAGGTCATAGTCTGCAAGGATTTCCGTAACGAGGGCGTCCACCTCTTCGTTTTCGCGCGTTCCCATTTCTCTTCTCCTTATGTCCAGGCTTTATATTATTCATGAATAATATAAAACCGGTGCTTTGCAACAGTTCCCGCCTATTCTATCAGTCTTGCCGGGTACAGGCAAGTTTCGCGCCGCCTGTCAAAAAAGTTGTCAAAAATGAACGAACATTTGGCACATCTTGTCGTTTGAAAAAAATGCGAAAAGTTCTATAGTAGGCAACGGTCAAAAGATTGTACGCATCTTTTAATATGTAAGGGCGTGCAGTCAAATCTCTTTTTAGGAGGCATGTATATGTCAGTAGCACAGGTTGCTGCCCTGATTATCTTCATTGCCATGTTTGCCCTGATCATCACGGACAAGTTCGAACGGCAGTGGGTGACTCTGGTCAGCGGCGGTCTCATGATTGCAGTCGTCTTCGGGGCAATCATGCATTCGGGGGCAGCTATCGTAGAAACCCTGAATCTGCGCTCCATCGGCACGCCCGTCTTCTGGTATGCGAAGGCGGAGGGCGAGAGCGGCAGTTCAGGCATCAACTGGGCGACGATTATCTTCGTTGCCGGCATGATGATCATGGTGGCAGGTATGTCGAAGGCGGGCTTCTTCCGCTGGCTCTGCCTGCAGATCGCAAAGCTCGTTCACTATCGTGTGATCCCGATCCTCATTACCTTCATGATCATGAGCTTCGTCCTTTCGATGTTCATCGATTCCATCACGGTCATCCTCTTCCTGGTTGCCGTGACGATTGAGCTGGCGGAGCTGCTGGAATTCCAGCCTGTTCCCCTGATCCTCGCGGAGGTCTTCTGTGCGAATCTGGGCGGAAGCGCGACGATGTGCGGTGATCCGCCCAATATCATCATCGGAACCTCCCTGGGCCTCACATTCTTCGACTTCCTCGGAAACACCGGAATGATCGCCATCCTCTGCCTCATCGTAGTGATCCCCTATTTCTACCTGGTCTTCAGGAAGCAGCTGGCGCCGGCCTCCGGCAAGTCTGTCGAGGAACTGGCCGCAAAGGTTCCGGATCCGAAGAGCGCGATCACGGATATGAAGCACTTCTACTTAAGCTGGGTGATCTTCGGCCTGGCGGTAGTCCTTCTCGTAAGCCACGCCCAGACCGGCCTGACCGTTGCCTTCATCGGCTGCCTGATTGCGGCAATCACCCTGATTTCCTACGGGAAGCGGATCCCGGAGATCCTGAAGGACGTCGATTACAAGACCTTGCTCTTCTTCATCGGACTCTTCATCGTGGTCGGCGGCCTGGAGCAGACGGGCGTCCTCAAGCTCATCGCGAACTGGATCCAGAACGTATCCGGTGGCGACGCGAAGATCATGGTGGCTATCATCATCTGGGTTTCCGCGGTAGCGAGCGCCTTCATTGACAATATCCCCTTCTCGGCGACGATGGTTCCTGTCATCCAGTCCCTTGCGGCGACGACGGGCGTTGACCTCGGCGTCCTGGCCTGGGCTCTGTCCATCGGTACGGATATCGGCGGCAGCGGCACCCCCATCGGCGCGTCCGCGAACGTCGTCGGCATCTCAACGGCGGAGCGGAACGGCTATGCCGTCACCTGGGGCAAGTACCTGAAGGCGAACGCGCCTGCGACGGTCCTTGTTGTCGGCCTTGCGATGGTGATCATCTTCGTCCGCTACGGACTTACGTGATTACATTATGACTAATATAATTCCACCACGCGGAACGCATTTTCCGTGAAGGCGGAAATGAAAGGCCCAGGCGGGCTTCCTTCG